>JAZNAJ010000179.1:0-4093 GCA_045586445.1 Clostridia bacterium
AGCAGTTGACGAAACAGAGCAGGATGTTGCAGATAAAGGACAACAAATCGAAGAAACAGTTGACAAAACTGATGACGAGGTTGTTGATGAGAAAGAGAATAATGATGAACCTGTAAAAGAAGAACAACCTAAAGAAGAAAACAAAAAGCCGGTTGTAAACAATCAGACAAAGCCTGAAGAAAAACCGGTAATAAATACACCACAGCCCGAAGTTAAGCCGGAAACTAAGCCAGAGCCAACCCCTGAAACTAAACCTGAGGAAAAACCTCAGGAGCAAGCAACAACTGCAGGGCAAAAACTTCTGGAGGATTTTAAGACAAAAGCAGATGCATCAAGTGCGACTGCTATTGCTGAAGCGATTTCCGGAAATTCAATTATACCTTTTGCAACCGCAGTTGCTCCTGTTTCAGCCGGATATCTTGCGGGATTTGGAGATGCTGAAATTAACGGATTTAAAGACGGAGCAATGTTTGGACCTGTTATCGGTTCTGTTCCCTTTGTTGGCTATGTATTTATCCTTGATGATGGCGCAAATGTTTCAGGATTCATTGCAAACTTGAAAGCAAATGCTGACCTCAGATGGAACATCTGCGTTGAAGCTGAAGAAATGGTGGCTGGCAGCGTTGGAAACAAAGTTTTCTTTGTAATGTGTAATAAAGATTTAAACGCAGAGGAATAATCTGTTGAATATAATACTACAAAAACGGATGCTGATGCTTCGGCATCCGTTTTTTGAAAGTAGAGGTGTAAAATAATGGTATTTTCAAGCATACCGTTTTTATATTATTTTTTGCCAATTGTAATATTGATATATTTTGCAGTGCCTAAATCACTTAAAAACCCAGTATTGCTTTTGTTTAGCTTGGGATTTTATTCCTGGGGCGAGCCAAAGTATGTTTTTTTGATGATTTTTACTATAATTGTAAATTATTTATCAGGTCTTTTGATTGAAAAATTTAGGGGTAAAAATTTGTCAAAAGTTTTTTTGGGAATTGCTGTTTTCTTTTGTATTGGGGCATTGGGGTATTTTAAATATGCAGATTTTTTTATTGAAAACTTTAACAAAGCTACAGGATTATCAGTGAAACTTTTAAATATTGCACTGCCGATAGGTATAAGTTTTTATACCTTCCAGATTTTAAGTTATTCCATTGATGTTTACAGAGGGAGCGTTGCAGCCCAAAAAAATCCTATTTCGTTAGCGACATATATCACATTATTTCCACAGCTAATTGCAGGCCCTATAGTTAGATATATTGATGTCGAGCGTGAGCTTCAAAACAGAACCCACAGCATCGAAAAAGCAGCCGAGGGAATAAAAAGATTTATAATAGGCTTGTCCAAAAAAGTCTTGTTGGCAAACACTTTGGGGGAACTTTGTGAGAGTTTTTATCAGGCTGACGAAAGGTCTGTATTATTCTGTTGGTTGTTTGTGTTTGCTTATATGCTGCAAGTGTATTTTGATTTTTCCGGGTATAGCGATATGGCGATTGGACTTGGAAAGATATTTGGGTTTAAGTTTTTGGAAAACTTTAACTACCCATTTATTTCTCGCAGCATAACAGAGTTTTGGCGCAGATGGCATATATCCTTGGGTTCGTGGTTTCGGGATTATGTCTATATACCTATGGGCGGAAACCGTGTTAATAAGGGCAGATGGCTTTTTAACATATTTACGGTATGGTTTCTTACCGGTTTCTGGCATGGCGCAGAATGGAACTTTATAGTATGGGGATTGTATTTTGGAGTTTTGTTGACACTGGAAAAATTCTTCCTTGGTAAACACATAAAGAAGTTCGGTGTATTGGGAAATATTTATGTCTTGTTTTTTGTTGCAATAAGTTTTGCGATTTTCAGCGCAGGAACATTAACCCAGGCTTTATCTTATGTAGGTGGAATGTTTGGTGCAGGAGGTATACCAATTTCATCAGAACTATTTATATACAACTTAAGAAGCTATGCAACAGTTCTTGTTGTTTCAATTCTGGCGGCTACCCCATTGCCGAAATATGCTATATCCAAGATGTGCAAGAACGACACAGTTTCAAATATATGGAATGTTGTTCAGGTTGTTCTTTTGGCAATTCTTTTTGTTATGACTACTGCATATCTTGCTGATGGTGCATTTAATCCGTTTTTGTACTTTAGATTCTAAATAAAGGAGGTTTGATGTAAATGAATAAAAAAATTACAAGCATTGTAATTTCCACTTTATTTGCACTTGTTATTTTGTGTGGCTCGCTGCTCTGTATTTTCAAACCTTCGGCGCGTTTTTCAAAAAGTGAACGACGCGAACTTGCTTCGTTTCCGAAAGTTACGACAGAAAGTATTTTTAATGGCAACTTTATGAGTGATTTTGAAACCTACGCGACGGAACGCTTTCCATTCAGGGATACCTTCAGGGGAATAAAAGCATGGTTTAGCACAAAGGTATTAAATAAACTTGACAACAATGGTTTGTTTGTTGCAGATGGGCATATTTCAAAAATTGATACTGCAAAAAACCCTGAAATGATGGAGTATGCAGCAGATAAATTTGAAAATTTATATCAGCTTTATCTCAAAGGTAAGACCGAAAATTTATATTTTTCAATTATTCCTGACAAGAATTTTATTCTTGCCAAAGAAAACGGATATCCATCACTTGATTACAAGGCTTTCATTGAGGAAATGAAGAGTAAAACCGAGTATATGGAATATATAGATGTTACCGAGCTTTTACAACTTGAGGATTATTATTCAACAGATACGCATTGGCGTCAGGAAAACATTGTTGATATTGCAGAAAAAATTGCAAATGCAATGAATACAGATATTAAGGCAGATTACAAGATAAACAAACTTGAAAACCCATTTTTTGGGGTTTATCATGGGCAGCTTGCAATCCCGTTCGATGCGGATGAAATATTATATTTAACAAATGATACAATTGACAATAGCATTGTAACATATTATGATACAGGAAAACCCAAATCCGGTCAAATTTATAATATGGAAAAAGCATTTGGGAAAGACCCGTATGAAATGTTTTTATCCGGCACAACACCCCTTGTAACCATTGAAAATCCTTCTGCGAAGTCAACAAAAGAATTAGTTATATTCAGAGATTCATTCGGAAGCAGTCTTGCACCACTTTTTGTGGAGGGATACAGCAAAATAACTGCCGTAGATATAAGGTATATACAAAGTTCGTTTGTAGGAAATTTTGTAGATTTTGATAATTGTGATGTACTGTTTTTATACAGTACCACCTTGTTAAATAATAGTATGGCAATGAAATAATAAGTAGTTTAAACTCCCCGGATTAGAAAGTTCCAGTTTGGGGAGTTTTTTTCTAACTTAATATTGCGTTTGGTTGTATAAAATGTTATTATATATAGGTGCATTAATTTAGGAGGAGATAGTTTTGCAACTTTGGATATTATTCATTTTGCTTTATGGCATTTTAAAGGGGACAAGAGAACCTATCAAAAAAGCAATTCTCAAGGATGTTGGGGTATTGTCATCCCTTTTTGCTTATACTTTCATCGGATTTTTAATGTCTGCGCCGACCTCTGAAGGTGTTTTTTCGATGCCTGTGGATGTTTTTGCTTTGGTTGTACTTAAATCAGCGGTTATTTTTATTGCGTGGATTTTTGCATTTACATCGCTGAAAAAAGTTCCTGTCAGCGTATATGGGATATGCGATATGTCAAGAGTTATTTTTTCAACACTTCTTGGCGTTCTGTTTTTGCACGAAAGTCTTACATTTAAAGGCATAGTAAGTTTATGTCTGGTAATATTGGGGCTTTATATGGCAAATCAAAAAGCCGATAGTGTAAATGAAGGCTATAAAGTTAAGTATATTTGGCTTATATTGATAAGTTGTTTTTTAAATGCAATATCCGGTACACTTGACAAATATATACTTTCAACAGGCAAAATAACATCTTCTGCACTGCAGTTTTGGTTTATGCTTCTTTTATCAATTCTTTATCTTGTGTATATCTTGATGAAAAAAGAAAAACTTAATCTTAAAAAAGCTTTTTCTAATCCCTGGATATATCTGCTCAGTTTTTCGTTGATATTAGGGGACAGGCTATTGTTTATTGCC
>JAZNAJ010000180.1:0-1752 GCA_045586445.1 Clostridia bacterium
CTTAAGCATTTTCATTGCCATATCGCGATTCTTATGTTGTGAACGCTCGTTCTGGCAAGTTACTACCACACCTGTAGGGATGTGGGTTATACGAATTGCCGACTCGGTTTTGTTGATATGCTGACCCCCTGCACCACTGGCACGATAGGTGTCAACCTTCAAATCCTCGGGGCTTATATTTACCTCAATGTCGTCGTCAATCTCCGGCATTACATCAAGGGAAGCAAAAGAAGTATGTCTTCTGCCTGACGAGTCAAAGGGAGAAATCCTCACAAGACGATGAACACCTTTTTCGCACTTGGCATAACCATAAGCATTAAGCCCCTCAATGCGAAATGTAACGCTTTTAATACCGGCTTCCTCACCATCAAGAAAATCAATGGTTTCGGTCTTAAACCCACGGCGTTCTGCCCATCTGGTGTACATACGATAAAGCATCTCGCACCAATCCTGAGCCTCGGTGCCACCGGCACCGGCATGCAGTGTCAAAATCGCATTACTTGCATCATACTTGCCCGCAAGCAATGTTTCAAGTTTCATTGATGCAAGGTTTGACTCAAGCTCACAAAAGCCCGACTTAACTTCATCTAAAACGCTTATATCCTCTTCTTCAATAGCGAGGGCTACCAAGGTAGACAAATCCTCCCAGGCAGAATACAAGTTGTCATAGCGTTCAATTTTGTTTTTGAGACCCTTTATTCGCTGAAGAACCTTGCCCGCCGCCTCCATATCGCTGTAAAAATCAGCTTCCATAGTCTTTTTGTCAAGGTCTGAGATTTCTTCCATAGTTTTTTCTATGTTAAAGTGAATCCCTCAAATCTGTAATATCCTTTTTCATTCCGTCAAGCTGAAGCTTGTATTCATCAAACTCTATCACATTCTCACATCCTTAAAAAATATAAAGTCTATAATTAATCCTTGCCTAAGCAACAATGCTTATACTTCTTTCCGCTGCCACAGGGACACGGGTCGTTTCTGCCAATTTTTTCGGCTTTCACAACAGGTTTCTTCTGCACAGTACCATCTCCGCCAAAGTTTTCAGCAGTAGGCTTTGCAACCTGGGTGCGTTCAATCTTTGCCTGAGGAACAATATGGAACAGCATCTTAACCGTTTCTTCCTTAATGTTGGCAATCATTTCGTCAAACATATCCATTGCCTCAAACTTATATTCAATAACCGGGTCGCGTTGAGCATAAGCTCTTAGATTTATTCCCTGTCTTAGCTGCTCCATACTGTCAATATGGTCCATCCACTTAGCATCAACTGTACGAAGAAGAACAACTCTCTCTACTTCTCTGATGTCGTCTCCAAAAAGTTCTTCCTGACCTTTGTATTTTTCTTCAACCTTTTCAAATATTGCCTCTGTCAGCGACTCAATTGTCATACGGTCAATTTCGTGTTCGTCAAATTCCAAATCTTCTTTGCCAAAAGGACCAAACTCGTCAACCAGTTGCATCCTAAGGGTATCCCACTGCCATTCTTCGGCATGCTGATTTCCACCGGTGTTTCGAACAACCATATTTTCAATAACGCTGTTCATCATTTTGAGCATGGTCGCCCTCAGGTCAACACCATCAAGAACTTCGTTTCTTTGGGTGTAAATCATTTCTCTTTGCTGATTATTTACATCGTCATAATTAAGGACATGCTTACGAATATTGAAGTTTCTGCCCTCAACCCTTGCCTGTGCGGTTTCAATGGAGTTTGAAACCATCTTGCTTTCGATAGCCTCTGCCTCATCAAACCCAACC
>JAZNAJ010000181.1:0-2619 GCA_045586445.1 Clostridia bacterium
TCCGTGGGTAAATCTTCGGCTTTTGGTCTATGTCCTAAACGATAGGGAAACAAGGGGCATTTTTCACAAGTACATAAACGGACTTCTTTCGGCTGCCCGGCGCAGCAGTCAATGCACTTCGCCCGGATTGCTTTAATTGGGGTCAGTTTCATAATCAATTTTTCCTTTCGTAAATTTCCGCTTTTTCAAATATACTTCCGCTTCTTTCAGAGTAGGGAAGTAATGACCACCGCCGCCATACTGCACACAATAACTTGCATAATTGGGCGGCGTGTTGTCCTCAATGTGTTGCAACCACACATCACACCCCTTAAAGGTGCCAATTTTCTTTTGAAACAATATTTTTATGTGCTTCACCTCTTGGCGGTTACAGTGATTTACAGAGGTTACAGGTTTTCCCTTTGTAGCATAATTCATAAATAAATTATTTTATTTAATTTTTATCCTCCCATAGAGTTACCTGTAACCGCTGTAAACCGTAACCGATTTAATAGAATTTCTTATACACCCTTTTGGGCAGTGTTCGCAGTCTTTGGGTTTTACCACCGCTTTTTTTGACCTCGGCGGCATAGCCCAATTTATCAAGCACTTTTCCGATTTGAGCCACGGTATAAGCACGAAGTTCATCACTGTATAACTGCTTGAAGGTTGTGACGGTCATTTCTTCCATGATGATCTGATACGATGTTGTTTCATCGGCGTTCAAAATATCTTCAATTTCATTTTCGCCCTTCAACTTCTTTTCGTGTTCCGTGTTCCGTTCGGTAAGTTGCATTTGTTCTTCCTTTGTCAGTCGGAATCCTTGCAGATTGTCAGCCGATAACACTTGAATCTGCTTCCATAGCTGAACAGCATTGAAATTCAAAAGCCTTTCAAGGTCTATCTGATTGATTGCTACACTCCAAAAGCGTCTGTTTCCAGTATGGTCAATCAGAAATTCTTCACTATTGCAAGTACCACACAAGGAAGTACGCCGCACTGATCTGATATCGCCCCTTCCGTAAGCCTTGCGGTATTCATCGACATTTTGCGTAATAAACGCTTTCAGTCTTTCGATGTCGGCTCGGAAGGTGGTTTCAATTTCGCCCAGTTCTGCAATCCAACAGGACAACGCCCGAATGTAAGAATCTTTGTCACGAAAATCAAGTGCAACGCCCTCTTTGAAAAACTGCGGTTTCAGTGCCAATTTTCTGAAAAGGGAAGTTTTTCCGATACCTTGTTTTCCTGTGATAACAAGTACACCGTCAGCACCGAACGGCTCCGAAGGTGAATTGTGCAACAGGGAAATGGACTGCCACAGCCATTTTTTAATAAGCGCACGACTCAAGGTATCATCTTCGGGAATGTAGAGAATTTCATACAGTTCCGACAGATAATCGCCGCCGTCATATTTCACGCTGTCCAGAAAATCAAGTACAGGATTGTAGCGGTTCCGGCTTGCGATAATGTCAAGGTAGGCTGAAACGGTCTGGACAGTACATCGCCTGTATTGGCTCTGTAATTCGCTGTAAAGAATAGCGGATATATTCGCCTGTAAATGCTCGGGGCTTTCGTTCTCCATGCCCTCGATATCAACAGCCTTTGTAATGTCGTTAAACCGTATAGAAACGCCCTTTTCTTCCAGATAGTCACTCAGCACATCGGGGGTAAAATCGTCCTTTGCAGGTTCGTCCTGTGTGCGTGTGCGTGGCCTGCCCCTGCCTTTGTAATACTCACCGCCACACAAAGAAATTGCTTTAGAAATGGTGGTTTCCCGGTAGTCTGATCGTTCCCACTTGGGGCGATACAAAGCACTTTCCCGAAATGCTGAGTCAACGGCGGCGGCATCACCCTGTAGATAAAATGCAAGCTGATTGCACAAGGCAATATCTGCACTGCTTTCGTCATAGTTGTAAGCAGAAGTATCGCCGTTATCATACAAAGCGATAAATTTTCGTCCATTTTTTGCGTTCCTGGCTCTCTCAAGAATTGCCGTGTTTATTCGTTCCTCACCTCGATACATATACTTATTTAGCAAATACAAAACCTCGGCGGTCTGGTCTGTAATTTCGCTATGTTCCGATACTCTGTTACCTGTGAAGGTAAAAAAGCGGTTTGTCAGCCCGGATAAATAGCACTCAACGCCATTATTAGGGTTTTTCTGATAGAACGAAGGGGATAGTTTCCGCTTTCCGTCCTTATTGATAACCGTGGGAATTTGGCTCAAATCACACTTGAAAATCACATGATATCCGCTTCCGCTGGGGCTTCTTTCGATGTATGTACCTTTGAACAGGTCAAGAAGTTCAGCGGTTAGCGGATTTTCGTTTGTGTGTCCGTCCGTTCCGTCAATATCCACACCACACACACCACCGGCAAACATCAAGCCGGTTCCGCTGTACTTGTGCTTCTCAGCTTCAGCCATTTGGAAGGTATTCCATGTCTGTGGATTGTCAGACTGAGCGTTTCCACCAGTGCGACAGTTTATCGGGATTTTTCCACGGTCAGGGTCACGCCGCCAATTTACCCAAATTCTTTGTTTCTTTAGGTCATTCATCAATCACACCGCCGTGATCTTGAATATAGGTCTTTGCGGATTGCTTCGCCTTTTCAATTTCTTTCTGTCTGGAAGTCATGTTT
>JAZNAJ010000182.1:0-4435 GCA_045586445.1 Clostridia bacterium
GTCGCTATCATAAATGAAATGGTTGCCAATGGTTATCACCTGTTTAATGAAACTGCTGAACAGTTCGCAGACCGCTTCGACCTTGCCACTCTTGAAATGTTCGCAGAGAGCTTCAAAAAGTTTGTCAGGGACTAAAAAAGTCCTTGACAAGTTTAATGAAATGTGTTATACTTAAATCACAAAGAAAGAAAAGGAGAATTAAACAAATGTCCACTACAATGATCATCAGTATTATCTCTATCGTAATTAGTCTTGTTAACATTATTAACTGCACTATCTTCCTGTATCAGTGGCATAAAAAATAAATAAAAAAAGGGCTTGACAAGTTCAAGCCCTTGTGCTACACTATAGTCACAAAGGAAGAAAAGGAGATAAATAAAATGAATGAAACTGAATGGATCTATGTAGCAACAGATTACGCAACAGGGATGGGTTTTGATGAATTTGTTAGCAGTGACGGCCTTTGGGGACTGATTAAATGGTTTGATGGGACAGAAGAAACTTTTGAAGTTTCCCATTGACAACTGATTAAAACTGTGCTATAATCTAATCAAGATAAGAAAAGGAGATAATAAAAAATGATTACTATGTGCGGAATTATTGTTGACACCCCTGAAAGTGCTATGGCAGTTAAGACCATCGAACACAACTTCCCTTGCTTTACATTCCTTGACTTGAATGATGAGGGTGAAATTGAATTTACTGTTAAGTGTCGGCGTGAAGATGCTGACGCAATCAGTGACATTATCGAGCAGTATACTTGAGGGGCTGAGCTAACGCCCCTCAAACACCTTGGTAAAAGAAAATTAAAAAAAACTATTGACAAATAAATGAATTAGTGCTATAATAAAATCACAAAAGAAGTAAAGGAGATTAAAAAAATGAAAAAGCGCATTACTCAGAAAGATTGGGAATACATCGGCAAGTACAACCCTGCCGCGAAATGGCTTAGACCTCTTTGCTCTTATTCTATCGAAAAAATAGATGATAATGAATACCACAGGAATTGTGACATTGGTTGGCTTGTCTATCTCGTACTATTTATTCCTTGTCACTTGCTCCAGGCTCTGTGCTGTATGTGGGATGGTGGATTAAAAGAATTTGAAATCTGCCCTCGGCACCTTGGACATGATTATTTTCGTGAAGATTGGGGCACTAATCAGCCAGCCTTCCCCAAAGCAAGAGAAATTTGGGAAAAACATAAATAAGGGCTTGACAATACAAGCTCTTTTTGCTATAATTAAATTACCAAAAGAAAGGAGATAATAAAATGGTTGCATGGTATTGGTTAATCGTTGCGTTTGTTGGTGGTCTTGTATTTGCGACTATTACTTGGAACGCTGTAGAATGGGATAATGTGGTATCTACTGTTTTGGCGGGAATTGCAATTCCTTTTGTCTATGTAGGAATGTTCCCTGTCTCATTTTTCCGTTGGTTTGTTAAGCCAATTAGTGCTGAAAGATGGGCTAAATTCGTATTAGATAATTCTGCTGACAAGTATTGGAAAATAGGAAAAAATACCTATCTTTGGCATGACCCCAATGCAAAAAAATTATTTAATAAATTTTTCCTAATTAGGATAAAAAAGGCTTGACAACCAAGCCTTTTTGTGTTATACTTAAATCACAAAAGAGATAAAGGAGATAAAAAAAAATGATCTGGATGAATAGCTATACTGGTGAAGTAGTTGACACTCTGTGGGGAGCAATCCGCAACACAGTTGAAAATCTGGTTCACTTTCACTTCTGGGCTCCCAAGTGGGAACGAGTCGAGGGTTAAACCCTCTGCTTTTTATTTTTGGGCGCGCCGCCCACAACCGAGCCGGCGCGAATTTCAATTATAACACATAACCAGCAATTTTGTCAATAGGCAATTTAGCCAAAAGTGAGAGAATAAAAATCCTAAAATTTGTGCAAAATAACAGTTGACAAGCCGAAGAAAATGTAGTATATTATAATCACAAAGAAAAACAAAGGAGATTGAAAGAATGGTTACTGCAAAAATGACACATCACGCAAGCACAGAAAGAGCAGAGCGACTCGCTTGGATAGCTGAAAACATCGGGGTCGGCACTATTCAATACAAGTTTGAACGGAAAGACAAGAGGCTCGACTGCATTACCTCTACTGGTGTTCTCATTGTAATGGACAGCACAGGCAAAACTATTATAACAGCTTTTTGCCCTAACCACAATAAAATCTATGCCATTTTCAAAAGTCATGGTTACGAAAGGGTTCCCGTACTGATAAAGGGCAGAGTTGAAAGAAATATTAAAATAATGAAAAAATACGGCTTGACATTTTAGTTAAGCCGTGTTATAATAATTCCAGTAGAAAAGAAAAGAGGTAATAACCAATGATAATACGCCACGCCACTTCCGCAGACCTTAAATCAATTATTTGCGCTTTACGTAATAAGAAGATAAACTATAATACACCTGCTCATGCTCGTGAAGATGTGCAGCAGGAAAGACTATTTGTTATTGAAAACAACGGAGCTTTAATTGCTCAGTGTGCGTTAGTTTTTGATAATGTGCGGCAGGGCTATTACATGAAAAGGCTGTGCATTTACAACAACAAAAGAGCTTGCAAGGGTGTTGCTCAGATGTTTATTGACCATTTCTTTTCTCTTGGTATTGCGTCACTTGCGGCTACACCTTGGGATGATAACAAAGCAATGATACACATACTCGAAAAGAACGGCTTTGAATTTCAGTATAGATTTTTAGAAAAGTATCTGTATTATAAGAAAATGGCTTGACTTAATCAAGCCATTTTGTTTCGCCCAGGCGCATCCGCCACACCCGCCCGGCCCCGAAAAATTATACCACACGAGAGGCCAGTTTGTCAAGAGGAAAATGCGGAAAAAATTGCACAAAAATCAGTTTCCTGAAATAGGATAATTTGTATAAAATGACGACCGCAAAATTGAAAAAAAGATTTGCAATTCAATTAGTACTGTGCTATACTATAAATGTCAAGGGGAGATAAGACCACCCCGATGAGTAGTGGCTTGACCCACGGCGTAGTCAAAAAAGTGGCAAAAACCCCTTGACAAACAGCTCCAAGTGTGCTATAATAAAAGCACAAAGAGGGAAGCAAGGCAAAGCCCAAAGCGGTGTGACCCATGAGAGTCAGTAAGCCCTTGACGACAAAGTCCTCGACCGCAAGGGGTATAGGGGTGCGGGATATAAATGTGAACCAGACCGTGCAGGCTGAAATCATGTCGCGGATATCTCTATTACCACAAGCCATATATATAATAATACCAGGAGGTAAAATGAATGGAGCCGATACAGTTGATAGCCGCTTTGGCAGTTGCTTTTATTATTCTCGTTATGGTGTGGCTTGCTACAATATGAGCCATCGGATGGAGGGCTAAGGTCTTCATCCTTTCTAAAAAAACTCTTGACAAACTGCCAAGAGTATGCTATAATAAACTCACAAAACAAGAAAGGAATTAAAAAAATGAAAGAAACTTTTATTGAAAAGATTGCGCGCGTTAAGAGAGAATATTCTACAGGCGTGGTCATCATTGCTATTATCTGTGCCATTGCATGGTGCTTTGGTGTGATGTGTCTACAGGCTTGGCTTGTAATGCTCCTGTGGAACTGGGTTGCAGTTGGCCTGTTCGGTGCTCCTGTCCTCAGTTTTTGGGTTGCTTTTGGTCTGTACTGGCTCTGCTCTCTGCTTTTTAAGCGTGCGACAACTGCCGATAAAAAATCTGAATAAAATTCAAAAAGGGGCTTGACAAAAGTTAAGCCCCGTGCTATAATAAAGCCACAAAAGAGATAAGGAGATAAAAAAAATGAGCAAATACGAACTTGAAGAAATGTGGGAAGAATACTGTGCGGATTGCTGGTATGAGGGTGTTACTCCCAAATCCTTTTGGGCATGGCTGTGGAGCTGTGAAAAAAATGCTTGACATTTTATAACAGAAATGTTATACTATAATCACAAAACGAAAGGAGATAATACAATGGACAAAAGAATGTTTAAGAAAGAGGGCGAAGAACTCCAGCAGTTCCTTGCTTTTAGACGCAAAGGCGGCAGAGTTGAAGCCAAGAAAGGTAAAGGCTCTTATAAGAGACACCAGAAGCACAAAGGAAAGGGAGTTGATTAAAATGATTAAATGCCCAAACTGCGGGAGCACCGCACAAGTCAAGCTGAAAAACCATGAAACTTATGTCTGGCAGAAAGAAATTGCTGTGTATCTTGAGTATCAATGTGGATGCGGTCAGCGCTTTGTCACAAGCGTTATCACTGACCGAGAAAATGAAAAAATAAGAATAAAAAAATCTATTGACAAGTAAAATAAGTTGTGCTATAATATAATCAATTCAGAAGAGAAAGGAATAAATAAAATGAAATTCAAAGCCACCTATAAAGAGCCTAACACTTCATTCGCTCTTGTTTTAGAAGGAAGCTTAACCCTT
>JAZNAJ010000183.1:0-4854 GCA_045586445.1 Clostridia bacterium
TATCGCATTCGGTGACCTTTCATATTACTGGATTGGTGACCGCCAGGGCGTTACATTCAAGCGTCTCAACGAGCTTTATGCAGCAACAGGCCAGGTAGGTTTCCTTGCCACCAAGCGTGTGGATGCGAGACTTATCGTACCCGAAGCTGTTAAGGTTCTTCAGATGGGTGCTTGATAAAGGTGGCCTACTATGGAGCATTTATTAACGAAAGTTAAGCAAAACCTTATACTTGAGCATTCAGCCGATGATGCACTTCTCTTACAATATATAACGGCTGCGGTTTCCTATGCCGAAAGCTATCAACATATTCAAGAGGGGTTCTATAAGGAAAACAAAATGCCTCCAACTACAGAACAAGCGGTAATTATGCTCGTAAGCCATTTCTATGAAAGTAGAGATGGCTCTACGGGCGGTTTCTTTGCGGACAACACCCAGGCATCAAGCCAGGTGTGGAATACAGTAAATCTTCTTTTACGACTCGATAGAGATTGGAAGGTGTGAGCCTTATGTCTTTCGGAAAAATGAATACCCCCATTTACATTACGGGCAAGAAAATATCCACAGATAACGAAGGCTTCAAAACCATAGGTCACGATGTGATTGTTTCGGTGAGAGCCTATCGTGAAGGCAGACACGGAAGTGAAAGATGGGCAAACAGAGCTGTGTTCTCTGATGCCACAGAACTTTTCCGTTTTCGTTCAATCCCACATTTGACGGTAACAACCGAAATGCAAATACACTGCGATGGCAGAGTGTTTGAAATAATCTCTGTCGAGGATGTAAAAGGAAGAGGAATGTATGTTGAAGTTCTTGCAAAGGAGGTAAAAGAAAGTGGCTAAAGTTACAGTAAAATTGCCCGAAGACTTACTCACAAAGTTCTCGAAATTAGCAGAAAAAAGTGATGCGGTTGCTGAAAGAGTTCTTGAAGCCGGTGGTGAGGTTGTTCTTGCCAAGGTAAAAAGTAATCTTTCTTCCGTTATAGGCAGCGGAACAAAATATGAGTCACGCTCCACAGGCGAACTTGAACGAAGTTTAGGTCTCTCCTCTGTGAAGCTCGACCGAAACGGCAACCACAATATTAAGATAGGTTTCTCTGAACCTCGTACAGATGGTGAAAGCAATGCAAAAATTGCGAACATCATCGAATATGGAAGGCACGGACAACCTGCTAAACCCTTTCTGAAACCCGCGAAAACCTCCTCTAAATCCGCTTGTATTGCACGGATGAAAGAAGTCCTCGAAAGCGAGGTGGGCGGTTTGTGAGCCTTTTATCGGAACTTAAAAGCATTATTGAAAGTATCGGTATTGCTGTCGAAACGGGTGTTTTTTCAGATACTGCCCCGGAAAGTTATGTCGTGCTTACACCAACGGTGGATACTTTTCCTTTATCGGCTGACAACTTTCCGATAAACGAAATACAAGAAGTTCGAATTTCTCTTTTTGACAAGGGAAATTACACGAAGAAGAAAAATCAAATAGTCCGCTTGTTGTTACAGGCGGATATAACCATAACGGATAGAAGGTACATCACCCATGAGGATAGTACCGGATATCACCATTATGCCATTGACGTGGCAAAAAATTATGAAATGGAGGAAATCTAATGGCTACCATTGGTCTTGATAAACTTTATTATTCAAAAATTACCGAAGACAAAGACGGCAACGAAACCTATGCAAAGCCCGTGCCTCTTGCTAAAGCAATGACAGCAGAACTTTCGGTTGAACTTGCAGAGGCAACTCTCTATGCTGATGATGGTGCTGCTGAAATCGTTAAGGAATTCAAGTCAGGTACACTTTCACTCGGCATCGATGACATCGGTGCTTCCGTTGCTTCTGACCTTACAGGCGCAACGATTGATGACAACTATGTACTTGTTTCTTCTACTGAGGACAGTGCTGACCCCGTTGCTGTCGGTTTCAGAGCAAAGAAATCAAACGGAAAGTATAAATACTACTGGCTGTACAGAGTTAAGTTCGGCATTCCTGCCACTAACCTTGCTACCAAGGGCGATTCAATTACTTTCTCAACACCTACCATTGAGGGTACAATTCTTCGCAGAAACAAACCTTCCGCAAACGGTAAACACCCCTGGAAAGCAGAAGTTACCGAAGGTGACAGTTCTGTAAACACAGCAATCATCAAAGGTTGGTATGATGAAGTTTATGAGCCTTCCCAGGCTTCAGCAGCAAGTGAGGAGGGTTAATAAATGATTGACGAACGCAGTGCTAAAATCACCATCGGAGGTGAAGAGTACGAACTTGTGCTTTCAACAAGAGCCACCAAGGAAATAGCAAGTCGCTATGGTGGTCTTGAAAATCTCGGTGATAAGCTGATGAAAAGTGAAAACTTTGAAATGGCAATAGCCGAAATTGTGTGGCTTGTTACTCTTCTCGCAAATCAGTCTATCCTTATTTTCAATCTTAAGAATAAGGAAACCCCAAAACCTCTCTTAACGGAAGAAGAGGTTGAAATCCTCACCACACCCTTTGAATTTGCCGAATACAAGACAGCAATTACAGAGGCTCTGTATAAAGGAACGAAGCGTAATATCGAAAGCGAAAACGAGCCAAAAAACGCAGTGGTCGAGTAAGTGACGAAGAGTTGTTTACTCGACTTCTTTATTACGGAATGGCACAGCTCAATCTTACAATGGATGAAACCTTGCTGATGCCTTTCGGATTACTCCTTGACCTGTGGGAGTGCCACAAACAATTCACAGGCATATCCAAACCGAAAAGGGAAAATTTCATTGATGATATTATCCCTGACGGAATCTAACGAAAGGATAAAAGAATATGCAAGTAACAACAACCATAAACGGTCAAACATATACTTTGACATATAACTCTTCAACGGGTGCTTACGAAGCAACGCTCAACGCTCCCCAGGGTTCATCGTTTAATCTTGATGGTGGATATTATCCTGTGTCGGTTTCGGCTACCGATGATGCCGGAAATACAGCGACAGCAGACAGTAACCATTCTACCCTCGGTTCAAGCCTTCGACTTGTTGTTAAAGAGAAAGTTGTTCCTGTTATCAGTATTATTTCACCTACAGATGGTGCTCTCAATACGGATGGCAAACCCGCAATTGCATTTACTGTTCTTGATAATGTATCACAGACATCAGGCTTTTCCGGTATTAATCTTTCAAGCCTTGTGCTTAAAGTTAACGGTGCAAAAGTCGATGTATCGAAGATTTCCTCAAGTCCTGTCACGGGTGGATACAACTGCACCTACACACCTTCATCCGTTCTTCCCGATGGAGAAAACAGTATCTCAATCGATGTATCGGATAACGATGGTAACGCCGCAGTAACAAAATCCGTTTCTTTTACAGTTGACACGGTTGCTCCTTCTCTTAATGTTACAAGTCCTACCCAGGGTTCAATCACCAATAAGAAAACTATCACTGTTTCCGGTACAACCTCCGACAGTATCTCAACGCCTGTAACGGTCAAAATTTCTGTAGGCACAAAGGACCAGGGCGCGGTTACTGTAGGTGGCGACGGCTCGTTTACCAAGGATGTAACCCTTGATGAAGGCATTAACGAAATCAAAGTTACCGCAACAGACTCTGCCGGCAAGACTACAACTGTAACAAGGACTGTTACAGTAAAAACCAACGCTCCCGTTATCCGTTCCGTTGTCATCGAGCCTAATCCAGCCGATGCGGGTAAGACTTATACCATTTCGGTAGTAGTCGATGAGAACTGACAGACAGATAGTTCGAGTTTACGGCAAGGCTGATAACTTTGACCTTGAGTTTACACCAACGGGAGGTAATGAGTGGGAATGCACCGTACCTCCCGATATGACTGATGGTCAATACGCTACAGAGATTTATGCCCTCGACAGCGAGGGCTATTTTGCTTATTGGACGGGAATTCTATATATGCTTAAAGGCAGGGTTCATCTTTGTTTAAAAGAAAGCAAATATAAAATTCAGCTCCTACCTCAAAAACTCGAACTTGTTATTATAAAGGACGGTGGTAACTGTGATTGAATCACGCACTTTTTTGCTCGGTGAAGAAAAATACATCGACTTTATGGTATGCAGTAAAGATGCTGATGAAACGATTGTTATCACTGAAGCAAAATATAAACTGATTGAGCATAAAACTGAATCAATTGAAAGCGAGGGTGTTTGCCAAAATGACGGCAGATGCCTTCGTGTATTTTTATCCCCCTCGCATAAAGGCTTATATCATCTCGTGGTGAATGTTGAAATTCCACCTGAAAAGTTGAAAGCATATATAGATATTGTTGTTAAGGAGCGTGATTAATATGCCTACACGTTCTGTCAGTTTCGGTGAGAATACAGACGGTACCGGACTTAAAATGACATACTGTTTACCTATAACATCCGCATCGTCGTCTGTTAGCCAGATGCAGATGTACATTCCGGCGTATTCGAGAATAGATAATGTCAGAATTTCCATTCAATACAAAACAAGTTTATCATCAGACGGCGACTGTCGTTATTACCTGGAAGCCGACACTGATTCATATTTTTCAGCCGGTGGTTATAGAATTAACCCCTTATTCCAAACGGGAAAAGATTATCTGACTTGCACAGTTGATAAAGACAGCACAATCGATGACACAAGTGTCCGTTTGACAGATATGTTTAATTCAATGACATCAAAAGCCGGTGTTTATTCGGGAACGAAAAACTTATGTATATGGTTTTCGGCAACCATCACTCGAAAGTGGTATTGGAAAAGCTCATCCTTCGCCATCGACTATACGGAACCGTCTTGTGTTGTCAGCGTGAACTCAAATGGTGGTGGCACTGTCAGCGGAGCAGGAACATACAAATTCGGAACCTCATATACGATAAAAGCTACA
>JAZNAJ010000184.1:0-2556 GCA_045586445.1 Clostridia bacterium
GCAAAATTCATCACAGCGTTCTTCCGCAATCCGGAAATCAAAGAGGCAACAAGCGAGCTTCTTGATATGCGTGATGGCCTTATGTGCGGTATCTGTAATGGTTTCCAGGCACTAATCAAACTTGGTCTTGTGCCCTATGGCAAAATTATCGATACTGACGAAAGCTGCCCGACACTTTCCTACAACACTATTGCCCGTCACCAATCCAAATTGGTGCGCACAAGGGTTGCATCAAGCAAATCTCCCTGGATGAACTATGCGAATGTAGGCGAAATCTTTACTGTTCCCATCTCCCACGGTGAGGGCAGATTTATGGCAAGCGACCAGCTTGTTAAAGAGCTTGCGGCAAACGGTCAGATTCTTACCCAGTATGTAGATTTGGAAGGCAATCCCACCAATGATATTCAGTTCAACCCCAACGGCTCAACATTTGCAATTGAAGGAATAACATCACCCGACGGCAGAGTCCTTGGTAAAATGGGGCACAGTGAAAGATGGGCAAAAGGCCTTTACAAAAATGTTGAAGGCAACTTTGATATGGGACTGTTTAAGTCAGCAGTTGACTATTATAAATTATAATATCTGAAAAACGGATGCCACCATCCGCTAAAATTCAGGAGGTAGGTTTTCATGAAAACAGACATAGAAATTGCTCAAAGTGCAAAAATGCAGCACATTTCCGAGATTGCAAAGACTGCCGGGATTGACGAAAAATATATGGAATACTATGGCAAATACAAGGCAAAGGTTGACTTGTCATTGCTTAAAGAAATGCCCCGCAAGGCAAAGCTTGTATTGGTTACAGCAATCACCCCAACCCCTGCAGGCGAGGGTAAAACCACAACCACAATCGGCCTTGCCGACGGAATGAAAAAGCTGGGCAAAAATACCATTATGGCACTTCGCGAACCGTCTCTTGGCCCCGTGTTCGGTGTCAAAGGCGGAGCGGCAGGCGGTGGATACGCTCAGGTTGTTCCTATGGAAGACATTAACCTTCACTTCACGGGCGACTTCCATGCAATCGGTGCGGCAAACAACTTGCTTGCGGCAATGCTCGACAACCATATTTATCAGGGCAATGCCCTCAATATTGACCCTCGTCGCATAACATGGAAACGCTGTGTCGACATGAACGACCGTCAGCTTCGCTTTGTAACGGACGGTCTTGGCGGCAGAGTCAATGGTGTCCCCCGCGAAGATGGTTATGATATTACTGTCGCATCCGAGGTTATGGCGGTGCTTTGTCTGGCATCTTCCATTACCGACCTTAAAGAAAGACTTTCAAGAATAGTTGTTGCATATACCTATGACGAAAAACCCGTAACCGCGGGCGAAATAGGTGCAGCAGGGGCAATGACAGCACTCCTCAAAGATGCGCTTAAACCCAATTTGGTACAATCTCTTGAAGGCACACCTGCCTTTGTTCATGGTGGACCTTTTGCAAATATTGCTCATGGCTGCAACTCGGTTATCGCAACCGAAATGGCTATGCGCCTTGGTGACTATGTAATCACCGAGGCGGGCTTTGGTGCAGACCTTGGCGCACAAAAGTTTTTGGATATAAAATGTCGTTGTGCAAATCTCAAACCCTCTGCGGTTGTGGTTGTTGCAACAATCCGTGCTCTCAAAATGCACGGTGGCGTTCCCAAAACCGAGCTGGGCAACGAGAACTTAGAGGCATTATCGGTTGGTATCCCCAATCTCCTCCGCCATGTTTCCAATATTAAGGATGTGTATAAACTTCCGTCGGTGGTTGCAGTAAATCGCTTCCCCACCGATACAGACGCCGAGGTCCAGCTTGTGATTGACCGTTGCAAAGAACTTGGAGTAAATGTTGTCCTTTCAAATGTATGGGCAGATGGTGGCGCGGGCGGTATCGAAATGGCACAAGAAGTTATCCGTCTTTGCGAAACTGAAAACGATTTCGAGTTCAGTTATGCTCTTGACGACACCATCGAAAACAAGATTGACACCATTGTAAAAAGGATATACAGGGGAAGCGGTGCGGCATTTACCCCAAATGCAAAAAAACAGATTGCAAAGTTGTGCGAGCTTGGCTTTGACAAACTTCCTGTATGTATGGCAAAAACACAGTACAGCTTCTCTGATGATATGACCAAGCTTGGCGCACCTGAAGATTTTACTGTAACCGTTCGCAATGTCAAGGTTTCGGCAGGCGCAGGGTTTATCGTGGCACTCACAGGGGATATTATGACCATGCCTGGTCTTCCAAAAGTTCCCGCAGCCGAGAAGATTGATGTTGACGAAAATGGCACAATCAGCGGTCTTTTCTAAATATGAAAATCGCATATATAGGCATCGATTTGTTTTATCCGGTTCTTGCAGAATTGGAATCTATAGGCTGCGAGGTCGCCGAAATCTTCACCTGCAAGGTGGACAACAAGACCGAATTTAACACAAAGGTCTGCAATTTCGCAATGACACACAGTATCCCTTGTCAGATGACCGCAATCAAAGTCGGATCGTAGCCATGTCGTTCTGTGAGCCAAGGAGTTGGCGCCTACTACTGTCTTCCTATGTCCGCTTGGCCGCCCT
>JAZNAJ010000185.1:0-6029 GCA_045586445.1 Clostridia bacterium
CCATTTCAAGCATCAGATAGTTTGTAAGGTCGGCAAGAAGATTTATTCCTCTCATACCACAATAGAAGAGACGAATACGCATATTTACCGGGCTAACACTTTTTGTTATGTTCTCTACCTGAATACATGAATATCTTTGACAAAGGTTGTCTTCAATCTTCATATCTACCGGAGGAAGATTTCTATACGCCTCAAGGTTTACACATTCCAGAGGTTTGAGTTCTCTGCCAGCAAGTGCTGCAAACTCACGGGCAATTCCATAATGCCCCCAAAGGTCAGGACGATTTGTAAGCGACTTGTTATCCACTTCAAAAATAATATCCTCTATATCATATATAGCCTTAACATCGGTACCGCAAGGCACATCTTCAAGGATTTCCATAATACCGGCATGGTCATCGGAAATTCCAAGTTCTTTTTCGCTGCAGCACATTCCATATGATGTATACCCTGCCAAATCCCTTGGTGTAATGTCTATCTCACCAATTTTTGCACCAACTTTGGCGAAAGCGGTCTTCATACCAACTCTTACATTGGGCGCCCCGCACACAACATCTGTGAGGTTTCCATCACCGGCATCAACCTTTAAAAGATGTAACTTTTTTGATTCAGGATGGTCAAGTACTTCTTTTATTTCTGCAACAACTATACCTGAAATATCGCTGCCTTTATGAAATATTTCATTTTCAACCTCTGCGGTTGAAAGCGAAAATCTGCTGATTAATTCCATTTTATTCAGACCTTTTAAGTCAACGAAGTCTGAAATCCAATTCATAGATAAAAACATAATTTTTCCCCCTATTCATCATCTGTAAACTGCGACAAGCTCTTAAGGCTGCCACTGTTCAAATCACGGATATCCTTGACACCATACTTCATCATGGCAAGACGAGTAAGTCCCAGCCCAAACGCAAATCCCGTGTATTCCTCCGGGTCAATGCCACCGGCTTTTAAAACTTCGGGGTGAATCATACCACAGGGGCAAAGTTCAAGCCATCCGCTGTGTTTGCACGACGAACATCCCTCACCGCCACATATCAAGCAGCTTATATCAAGTTCAAATCCCGGTTCACAAAGGGGAAAAAGCCCGGTCTCAATCTCACCTTTATATCCTTTTGAAAAACTTCTGAAAGCATAGTTTTCATAAAGAAAATAAGGTTGGAAATAGATATATTCTTATCAACCATTACACCTTCCATCTGGAAGAATGTGTTTTCGTGGCAAGCGTCTGTTGCCTCGTTGCGGAAACATCTGCCCGGAAATATTGCCTTAATCGGCACACCGTCATTGATAAGAGCATCCTTGTACTTCTTGTAAATTGCATTTTGTGCTGCTGAGGTCTGTGATTTTAACAATTGACCATTTTCAAGATAGTAAGTATCCTGCATATCACGAGCCGGATGATGTTTTGGAATGTTAAGGGACTCAAAACACTCATAATCCGTAACTACTTCGCTATAATCTTCAACAGTGAACCCCATGGACTTAAAAATCTTTTCACATTGCCTTTGCACCAAGGTTATGGGATGATACGAGCCACGGTCAAGGCTGGGTGGCATAGATACATCAAACTCCGGCATTTTATTAATTTCTGCCATTATTTCTGCATTTTTAAGTTCATCACCTTTGTCTGCAATCAACTCTGCAGCCTCAGTTTTAAGTACATTTACCTCCTGTCCAAAAGTTTTCTTTTCCTCAATGGACAGGTCTTTCATACCTTTTAACAAGCCTGTAATCAATCCATTTTTTCCAAGAAACTCAACACGAATTTGTTCAAGTTCTTGAACATCCTTTGCCATAGCAAGCTTTTGCTGTAGTTCTTGCTTTAGCTTAATTGTTTGTTCTGCCATACTTACTTTCCTTTCTTTCTAGACAAAATAAAAACTCGTCCCTAAACAAATAGGGACGAGTATAATCTACCCGCGGTACCACCCAAATTCAAAGGATAGCCTTTGCACTTTTCGGCGTTTTGGTCGTGCACGCACACTCTGCTTAACTCCATAGATTTTCGCAAACCGCTCCAATGCTGAAATTCACAATCAAGCCTTCCGCATCCGCTCACAGCCAACGACGGAAACTCTCTTTTGAAGGAAAATGATTGCTACTTACACATCTTCACCGCGTAACCTTTGTCATTATATCACCTAAGTTCCATTCTGTCAAGGTTTTTATTCAGCAACAACCTCATAAAGAGTTGCCGCCTCACTCTTTCCAACCTGTTCCTTAACATCAGTAACCCGTATTTTAAGAACCCGGCTACCAAAACGAATTTCCATTTCATCGCCGATTTTCACATCGTATGACGCCTTTACCACCTTGCCATTTACAGATATTCGGCCACCATCGCAGGCTTCATTTGCAACAGTTCGGCGTTTAATCAATCTTGAAACCTTTAAATACTTATCTATTCTCATTCCGGTTCTCCTAAAAACAATTCTTTGTAAATTCCTGAATAAAATCCCCTGTATATCTGCTTAATGCGGTTTCTGCATCAATCCCAAGTCCTTTTGCAACCGAAACAAGTTCAAAAATCATCTTGCCCACATATTTTTCAGCAACCTCTTTTGACTCGTTTCCATTTAAAATGCTTATCATATTGGAGATACTTTCTACAACAGCAGTTGGCTCGCCAAAAACATATCCGCTTTTTCCGGCTTTGCTTTGAATTTTTTCAGCACGCATAAGCGCCGGTAAGCTTTTTGAAACACCTTCCATATCAGCGCCAACAGAAGCCTGTCCACGGTCTTCTCTTTTGATACGATTCCAGTTTTCAAGGACTTCATCACTGTCCTTAACCTTAACATCTCCAAAGACATGCGGATGTCTGTGAATAAGTTTGCTGCAAACTGCCGAAATAACATCGTTAATGTCATATTCACCGTTTTCCTTGCCGATTTGGGCATGAAACACAACCTGCAATAGCAGGTCGCCGCTCTCATCGGCAATTTTTTCAGCATCGCCTTTTTCAAGCATTTCGATAAGTTCGTAGCCTTCCTCGATAATATTATGTTTTATGCTCTCATGGGTTTGCTCCCTGTCCCAGGGGCAACCATTTTCGCCTCTTAGTTTTGCTACTATATCAATCAATTCATCAAATGAATACTTTTTGTCCATATAAATATATCTCCTTAAACATCCGTTTGTTAAATCAGTTTGTATCTTTCCAAAACTCCTGCAATTTTTTCACCCTTGGGCAAATTCAACACATCTTCCTTTTTGAGGCATTTTACTAATACCATGGCAACCGCATACACCATCGCACCTATCGCAATTGAAGCAAGAGTTGTAATCCTTGAGTCAGGAAGGATATGGTTGATTGCATTATAAACAACAAGGACAGTCGCACCCATAATAACAGACGCCACAATTGGTTTAATAACCATATAAACAAAGCTCAGTTTCACCTTTAATACAAGAATTATACATATAATATTGAGCAAGGCAATTATTCCATAACATACTGTTGTGGCAATGGGTGCCGCGTCAATGCCCCAAATCGGTATAAGCATATAATTCATAATAACCTTTACAACACCGCCAATCAGCATATTCACAACCGGAAAATACACCCTGCCGTACGCCTGTAAAACTGCATTGCTGACCGAAACCAAGGCAACAAATGCAACAGCAAGTGCAAGTTTTTGAAGAAGTAAGCTAGCATTTGCATCACTGTATAATACTCTTAAAATAGGCTCTGACAACACAAAAAATCCCATTGCACAGGGAAGTGCAAAAAGCATAGTAATTCTGAGAACGCTGGCGGTTATCTCACCTGCTTCGCCCGGTTTTTTTTCAGCAAGAGCTGTTGAAATTGCCGGAACAATACTCATACTTAACGCAACAACTATCGTGAGCGGCAAATTAAACATTGTCTGTGCCTGACCCGTATACATTCCATAAAGGGAATTTGCCTTTTTTTGAAGCATTACCGCTCCGTTCCAGCCTTCTTCAATGGCAGACTTTGCAAATTCACTCCCCTCGGCAAAAATATATGAATACTTGTCAAATACCTCAGGATTTATCACCAGTCTATTCATAATGGTAGCTAAGTCCACAAGGCTTGTAAGGCTGGATACTGATGCACCAATTGTTATCGGGATTGCGATAAGTACCAGATTTTTCAATATGTTCCGTCTTGTTCTGATTGGCTGCATCGGAATTGGTTTTTCCCGTTTTTCCTTGCAGCTGTAGATAATAATCATCAATATAAGTGCTAAAAAAGTACCTGCCGTAACACCAAAAATAGCACCTGTTGCAGAATACATTGTGCGGTTGTGTGTAGAGGAAATTGTCTTGTTTGTAAAATCAATAACCTCTGTAAGATTGGTGTCTACCACCATACTCATAAAAACAAACGCCGCAGCTATACCTAAAACAAGTTTTGCAGTGGATTCTACCACTTCTGACCCTGCAGTAGGATACATATTCTGTTTTCCTTGAAAATAGCCTCTGTACGCCGACACAATCGAAACAAAGAATACTGCCGGAGCAATAACTCTTATCGCCATTTCCGAGTCGGGGTTGCCAAGCAGTAAAGCAAGCTTTCCCGCAAAAGCATACAAAATCATACTGCCTACAAGACCAATACTGCCAAGAAGGAAAACTGCTGTTTCAAAAATGCGTTTGGCATCATATACATCATCCTTTGCAATGCTTTCCGCCACCATTTTTGAAACCGCAATAGGAAATCCCGCCGTCGCAATTATAAACATAAATGTATAAATCTGATAAGCAACATTAAAAATCCCGTTGCCCTCTTTGCCAATAAGCTCATATAACGGAACCTTGAAAAAAGCCCCTATAATCTTTACCAAAAAATTGGCAGCAGCCAAAACCAATGCACCTTTAAGGAATTTACTTCCTTTTTCCTTCAAAATCAACGCCACCTTCCAAATTATAAACTAGTCCACTACATTTATATTACGCAATATCAGTATAAAATTCATCAAAATAAAATTTTAAAAATATCTTCTAATACAATACTACAAATATGACAAATCGTCAAGACGCCAACCTTTATAAAATTCCCCTGATTATATTTTGAATATTAGATAAAATTCATCTTTAAGTTTACATAATATTTCAAAATATTACTATTCTTTCAATTTAATCCTATAATATAGGCTTTTTATAATTGTCGTATTTTGTCGATAAGTTCTATGCGTAAATGTTTAACAAAGTTGTAAAATATTTATGTTAGTTAATTTTCTGGAGGTAATTCAAATGAACAAAGCAATCAAACCAAAACTAGTATCATCAAATAAGGGTATAAACTATTACATAATCAAAAATGATACAAGTGAAAGTAATCGTATATATGGGATTTATGCTGAAATGGAAAACGACAAATCCGACTGCATGTCAGCAGAAAATTTGTTTTTTACAGAAGCAGAAGCCGAGGAATATTGCAAAATGCTTGCAGCAAACGAGGTTTATCCTATTACATTATGCGATGTTTTAAGCAATATATTTTTTATGTAATAAAGCCTTTGGCGTTTCTCATTAAAATTTGACAAGTACAATTATTTTTGATATACTGTGTACATAAATTTTATTATGAGGTATTACCTATGAAAAACAACGAATCTACGGAAAACTATCTTAAAACTATTCTGAATCTTCACGAAAGAAACGGCTATGTGCGTAGCATTGATATTGCACATGAGTTAAATTTTTCAAAACCGAGTGTATCGGTGGCTATGAAAAGCTTTCGCGAGAAAAACTATATTAGTATAGATAATCAGGGCAATATCTCCCTCACTCCTATCGGGCTTGATATTGCTGAAAAAGTATGTGAAAAACATCTCATAATTGCTTCTGCTCTTGTGGGGCTTGGCGTTGATGAAAAAACAGCATATGAAGATAGTTGCAAAATAGAGCATGATATCAGTGAAATCAGTTTTCAAAAAATAAAGGAGCACCTTAAACTTCATTCAAAAGGTGCATCCCGTTCCGGCGATATAGATGTTGTTCTTTTATAATAAATCATATTACACAGTAAAATAGATATCCCCCCGTATAACGGGGGG
>JAZNAJ010000186.1:0-3010 GCA_045586445.1 Clostridia bacterium
CCCGAACTTTTGTATCAATGTTCAACCTCCGATACAGACCTTTCACGGTGCTTTTATTTGCGAAACAAGGGCACATCAAACCGGTTTTCGCTTAACCAAACCCAAGTAAATACACTCTGCACTATGTTTGAAAACATAAAAAACAACACTGGCTACGCAAGTGATGTTCTGAATTATTCGGAGCTGATAAAAATTCTGGCGTTTATAAACGAAATATTTAATATGCAAGTCCCTGTGTCCGACAATTCAGCATATCATAATGTAACCCAAATGGTCATCGACTACATAAATAACAATTATCATAAAGGCGATAATGCGTTATCCCTTGAACAATTATCTAAAAATACTTTTGTTTCGGTAAATCAGCTTTGCAGAGTTTTCAAAAAAAATACCGGTACAACCATTTCAAAGTACATACTTTCAAAACGAATTTCCGAAGCAAAGAAGCTTCTTGTCCGTGGCAAAAGCGTTACATATGTAGCAGAAGCCTGTGGTTTTGGTGATTACGCAAGTTTTATAAGGTCCTTCAAAAAAAATGTTGGTGTATCGCCGGGCAAATATTTTGATATAAGAAACCGCGACAACTCTTAAACAGGGTTGTCGCGTTCTTATTAATTTTTAATTTTTAAAATCGGGCTGAGTGGTTTGTAAATCAAAGCGGTAATAATTGACACAAGAACAACTTTGATAATATTAAATGGCGCCACGCATATAATAACAAGTTTTGCAATACTGTCAACAAACGGAGAAATCGCCGCACCCATTTTCACAAAAGCCTCCAGTGGCATTTCAAGTACCTTTGCATATGCCGGAATAAGCACAAACGCATTCATAAAGCATCCCAGTATGACCATAATTACGCCACCTACTCCCATACCAATAAGGGCATTTTTTTTGCACTTTTTATGCTTGTAAATAAGCTGTGCCGGCAAAATAAAAGACACCCCAACTACAAAATTTGCAATTTCACCGACCCCTGCAGTTATCGTTCCGTTGATTAAAAGATTTAATACAATTTTCATAAGTTCAATCACAACCCCCGACATCGGTCCTAAAGCAAACGCACCTATAAGAACTGGAACTTCGCTAAAATCCAACTCGTAAAACGGCGGAGCAATAAACGGCAACGGAAACTCAAACAACATAAGTACCACCGCCGCTGCAGAAAGCATTGCCACCTTTATCATCCACTCGATTTTACCTTTTTTCATTACAACCAACTCCTTAATTTAAATAAAATGCCCCGACCAACGGTCGGGGCAATACCATAACTCAAAGTATACTTACTCAAAGTAATCTTCTTCCATCCAGACTTTACTGTCGGTTTTGGAATTGCACCAAATCAGTTGTTCAGACAACTCGCGGACTTTACCGCCGGTCGGGAATTTCACCCTGCCCCGAAGACAATTTATTCAATTTTGATTTACTTTTTCATCATTATTCCGTTCTTTTCAAGAGAATTTGTAATTGATTCAACCACAGCCATAGTTTCTTCTTTGGTGAGTGTTCTTTCCGGATGTGAGAATACAATTCTTACAGTAATAGACTTCCCGTTTTCGTCAGCGTATGTGTCTACCACGCTTACACTCTTGATAAGTGGCGAATTTTCCGCTTTGATAGCATCTCCAATTGGTGCAAACCTGTCACTAACAAATGATAGGTCGATTTCCATTTCGGGATATCTCGATGGTTCACTGTAGCTTATACTTGCATTCTTTATTTCGGAAAAGTCTAACATATCTATTTCAGCATATACTATAGCAGCCTTTTTGTCAATCTTTTTCGATACAATCGGGTGAACTATTCCCAACTCACCAATATCTTTGCCATCACAGAAAATAGAATTTAAGTTTTTAAGGTGTTGATATGAATGGCTGGCTTCCTTCTTTTCAAAGTCTAACGGACGGTGCTTTATTTCATCCGCAACCACAGCAAGCATATCGCGAAGTTCAAGATACAATTGCTCATGATTTTTAGTCTTTGAAAACAGTGTAATAGCCAATTTTTTGCGTTCATCACAAAGGTTGTTGTCATTCACGCCATTAACCACTCTGCCAACCTCAAACACGCCAAAATCACTTGCATACGCCGTATTATACTTAACCTGGCAAAGCTGAGTCGGAATAATTGATTTGCGGATGGTTTCGATATTTGGGTTTGTAGCATTCACCAGCTTGATGTTATCTTCAACTTCAATACCAAGCGCCTTATATTCATCATAATATGCCCATACATAGGAATGTAGTTCGTGAAGTGAATATCTTTTTACCAAAATATCCTTTACTCTGTCCTCCACCGTCTTTTCTTCAGCAGCCCGAACAGGATAAAGTGGTGCATTGGCGGTATTTATATCAAAGTTGTCATAACCATAAATTCTTGTGATTTCTTCGATTATATCCGCCTTGATAGTAACATCCTTTGTAGCCCTCCAGCTTGGAACAGTAACCTTGAAATTATCGCCTGTAAGTTCAATATCAAAGCCAAGCGACTTAAGGGTTTTTACTATTTTATCGTTAGAAATTTCAATACCTGTATATCGGTCTACAAATTTTTTATCAAATTCAAGATTTACAGTATCATATTTAACCGCATATTCATCTGTGAGTGCAGAAACTACCTTTACCCCATCATCAATATCGGTCAAAAGCTTTAAAAATCTTGCAATAGCGGGAACTGTCATTTCAGGGTCAAGACATTTTTCGTAACGCATTGACGCATCAGTACGATGTGAAAGACGAACTGTGGACTTGCGGATAGAAACAGCATCAAATGTTGCTGACTCCAAAGTAAGGGTTGTTGTATCATCAACAATTTCTGAATCCAATCCACCCATTATGCCCGCAATAGCAACAGGAGTATCATCATTGCAAATCATAAGTGTATTTTCGTCAATTCCTCTGTCAACTCCATCAAGAGTTTTAAATATAAAAGGCTTATTAAATCTCTTAATTCTTAATTTTTCAACCTTTCGCGAGTCAAAGGCATGCATAGGCTGTCCCATTTCAAGCAT
>JAZNAJ010000187.1:0-12729 GCA_045586445.1 Clostridia bacterium
CCGCCGGTCTGGTTGGCAATATCCATAAGAACCTGTGTCCGTTCCCTCGCCTGAGCATTTTCAAAGGTTACCCCTTTGTCATCAGTTAAACCAATATCTTTAAAATGTTGCTCAACCGCCTTTGTAATAGGAACTTCACGATATGTTGTTCCAAGCAGGTCTGCAAGTTTTTTTGAATTATTATATGTTCGGCTTGATGTACCAAAGCACGGCATTGAAACCGAAATTATCCCTTTTCGGTCAAGACCCAAGTCATCAAACGCCTTTGCCGCCACCAACACTGCAAGAGTACTGTCAAGGCCGCCCGAAACACCTATTGTAACTGTTTTTATGCCTATATGCTCAATTCGTTTTTCAAGGCCTTTTGCCTGCATCAAAAACACCTTATCACATCTGGTTTCAAGACTTTTTACATTCTTCGGTACAAAAGGCAACGGATTTAATTCTTCAATTTGGGTTTGGCAAACACCTATATCAAAATATACTTTTCTGTATTCTTCATCGCTTTGCGCCTGGTATGTGGTTCTTTGTTTTCTCAGCTGACTAATTTTTTCTGTGTCTACAACTGCATAAATGATTCCGTTTTTAAAGAGTTCAGCCTCTGCCAAAGCCTTGCCGCATTCATAAATCATATTGTTGCCACAAAAAACACAATCTGTTGTGGACTCGCCATCACCTGCGTCGGCATAAATATACGCCGAAAGTTGTCTTGCACTGTTTGACGCAACCATAAGTTTTCGTGCGTCTTGTTTGCCGGGGGTTTCGTCACTGGCAGAAAGATTTAAAACAATGGTTGCACCATTCAATGTATGCCCGTTTGACGGGGGATTTGCTACCCACATATCCTCACAAATTTCACAAGCAACCCTGAAATATTCCATACCTTTGGCACAAAAAATCAGTTTAGTACCCATGGGCACCATATACCCATCAAAATTAACATCAACCGTTTTGTCCAAGGTATTGAAATATCTCAATTCACTATATCCGCTGTAGTTTGGCATATTGCTTTTTACAACAAACCCCAGCACCTTGCCATCCTTACAAACTGCCGCCGTATTATATAATTTGTCATTATACTCAATTGGCAATCCGACTGCAAACAAAATATCTATAGTCTTCGTCTCATTCAGAATATGAATTAAGGCATTTTTCGCTCTTGTAACCATATCGGCCTGCAAAAACAAATCACCACAAGTATAGGCAGTTACACAAAGTTCCGGGAACGCAATAACCTTGGCACCATTTTGAGCAGCCTCTTTTATCTGACTTATTATATTTTCGGTATTTTTTAAAATCCCATTAACCGCAACACGAGGTGTTGCTGCAGCAACCTTTAAAAAACCATCCTTCATAGGTTATCCTCCTATCAAAAGGTATCTTAGTTCTTCCCTTCCAGGAAGTATGTAGCCTCCATATCCGCTGTTGAAAGCGCAAATGCAAGGGGAAACATCTCAAAAGCATTGCCCACATTGCCGGCAGGCTCATTTCCGGAAAATCCCATATGATATCGGATTGCAAAAGCCTCCTCGCGAGTAAGCCTCATAAACCCGGAAATCATATACACCGACTTTTCGCCGTGGCCATAGGGAAGCTTGTCGTCAATCTCGTAGGTAGGAACCTTTTGCCACACTCCGTTATCATCTTTAACATTGCGAAAACCGGGCTTGTAAAAATTCATCTTGCAAAGGTCATGGAGAAGGGCAACAATAGCAACAGTTTCCTCATTTGCCTCTATTCCGTAAAGTTCCTGAACTCTTTCCCGCGCAAGATAATCGCAAAGGCACTCATACACATTAAGACTATGCTCGGCTAACCCGCCCTCATAAGCGCCATGAAATCTGGTGCTTGCCGGTGCAGTAAAAAAATCACTCGCCGGCGACAAAAGGTGTTGAAGGAGCCTGTCGGCTCCCTCTCTTTTTATACACCTTTGGTATATCTCAACAAATTCATCTTTAACATTCATTGGAATTACCTCTAACCTTAAATTTATTTTACAACAATATTAATCAGCTTTTTAGGAACAGCAATAACCTTTACAATCTGCTTTCCATCTATCATAGCTTTGATTTTATCATTTGCAAGAGCTGCTTCCTGCATACCATTTTGGTCAAGGTCAGCCGCAATCATCATTTTATCGCGGATTTTACCATTGATTTGGACAACAACCTCAACCTCACTTACAACCAAGGCAGACTCATCAAATTTAGGCCATTCGGTGTGGAATAAATCGGTTTTATTGCCCATAACCTCCCACAATTCTTGTGTTATATGAGGAACAATCGGGGACAAAAGTACCACAATTGAAGAAATAGCCTCGCCAACAAGTGCCTTGTTGTAGTCTTCTTTATTTACGCTGTCTTTGTACTGATAAAGAGCATTTACAGTTTCCATAATACTGCTGATTGCGGTATTAAAGCTGAATCTGTCAAAGTCTTCTGTAACCTTTTTAATTCCTGCATTCACAGCAAAATGAAGTTTCTTTTCTGTTTCGTTCAAGGACTTACTGTCAACTTTATCACTTGATGCAAAATCTTTAAGTTCATAAACTGCACGCCATACACGATTCAGAAATCTGTATGCACCCTCAACCGCAGTATCGTTCCAATCAAGGTCGCGTTCAGGCGGAGCAGCAAAAAGGATAAACAATCTTGCCGTATCTGCACCATACTTATTTCTGATTTCTTCAGGACTTACAATATTTCCCACAGACTTGGACATTTTGCTGCCGTCCTTCAGCACCATGCCCTGAGTAAGAAGATTTTCAAAAGGTTCTTCGCAGGATACATAGCCCTGGTCATATAGGAATTTTGTAAAGAATCTTGCATAAAGCAAGTGAAGAATCGCATGCTCGACACCACCAATATACTGGTCAACATTCATCCAATAATCTACCTTGTCTTTAGCAAAAGGTAATTTATCGTTCTTGGGGTCACAATACCTGAGGTAATACCAGGATGAACAAACAAATGTATCCATTGTGTCGCTCTCGCGAACCGCTTTGCCACCGCACTTGGGACAGGTAGTGTTCATAAAATCAGGGCACTCTGAAAGCGGTGATTTGCCTTGACCTGTAAACTGAACATTCTCCGGAAGCTGAACCGGCAACTGTTCTTCAGGGATAGCTACTGTTCCACACTTTTCGCAGTATACCACGGGGATAGGCGCGCCCCAATATCTTTGACGCGAAATCAACCAGTCACGAAGACGGAAGTTAACCTTTCTTTCGCCGATACCCAGCTTTTCAACCTTTTCAATTATTTTTTGAAGAGCCTCACGGTTTGGAAGTCCGTCAAACTCGCCCGAATTTTCCATTATGCCTTCAGCCGCAAATGACTCGGTAAGTTCTTCGCCTTTAAGGTTTTGTCCCTCAGGCTGAACAACTATTTCAATGGGTAAATTATACTTCTTAGCAAAATCAAAGTCGCGTTGGTCATGTGCGGGAACGCCCATAACAACACCTGTTCCATAATCAAGGAACACATAGTTTGCAAGATACAGCGGTATTTTTTTGCCGTTTAACGGATTGATAACATAAACACCGGTAAACACGCCCTCTTTTTCTGTATCAGTAGAACTGCGTGCAATTTCACTCATTCCGTGTACCTTTTTTATAAATTCAAGGCAATCCTTTTCTTCGGGTCTGTCCTTAATCAATTCTGCAACAACGGGATGCTCAGGGGCTATAACCATATACGAAACGCCAAAAATAGTGTCAGGTCTTGTAGTAAATACGGTAAGTTCCTTGTCTATACCGTCAACCTTGAACTGAATTTCTGCACCGTCACTTCTGCCAATCCAGTTGGTCTGCATTGATTTTACCTTGTCAGGCCATCCCTTGAGTTTGTCTATATCTGCGAGCAATCTTTCTGCATAATCTGTAATTTTAAAGAACCATTGCTCCAGGTCTTTTTTACCAACTTCACTTTTACATCTTTCGCACTTGCCGTTTACAACCTGCTCGTTAGCAAGAACAGTCTGGCAAGACGGACACCAGTTTACAAATGATTTTTTCTTGTATGCAAGACCATTTTCATAGAGCTTGAGGAACATCCATTGTGTAAACTTGTAATATTCCTCCTTCGCGGTAGCAACTTCGCGACTCCAGTCATAACTGAAACCAAGTGTTTTAAATTGTTCACGCATGGTATCTATGTTCTTCCATGTCCAGTCCGCAGGTGGTGTACCGTTCTTGATAGCTGCATTTTCTGCGGGGAGTCCAAAGGAATCCCAACCCATGGGGTGAAGAACATTGAAGCCCTGCATTGTCTTGTATCTCGCAACAGCATCACCTATTGAATAGTTGCGGACATGACCCATATGTAGGTTGCCCGACGGGTATGGGAACATTTCAAGAGCATAATACTTTGGCTTTGACGAATCCTCTGAAATTGCAAAAGCATTGGTTTCATCCCAGATTTTTTGCCATTTTCCTTCAATTTGTTTAAAATCGTATTTCATTTATAATCAATCCTTTCGGTAATTTTAATCAATTTATTTAACAAGCAGGTCTTCAATATCTACATCAATTGCATCTTTCCATATATGTTCCAGTTTATAAAATTCTCTGGGTTCATTTTGAAATATATGAACAATTATATCGTCAAAACCAAGCAAAATCCATTCAGCATTATTGTAGCCCTCTTTGTTGAGCATCTTTACACCGTTTTCTGCCATTTTGTCTTCAATATGGTCACATATCGCCTGAACATTTGAATTTGAGCCACCTGTTATTATTACAAAGTATCTTGTAAGCGTGGTAAGTTCTTCAACATTAAGCACCTTTATATCTTTTCCAAACTTTGCATCTGCCGCCTTAACCACTATATCTACAAAATTATTTTCACAACTCATCTGCATTCTCCTTTAAAACGAAAAGTCGCTGCCTATTATCAAAGTAACATCCGGAGCCTTTTCGCCATCTTTTTTTACATAAGTTTCAATATTGTCGGATATCTCAACTCTGCCATAAACCGCATTGACAACCTCTGCCGCATTTTTGCTGTTATGGTTTATAAGTTTTGACCTGTCCTGAATTCTGTCAGTCTTTTCTGTCGATACTACCTTGAATTTGTATTCCTTAAGCATCTCTGAAACAACCTTCAATACATCCGCTGTTTCCTCTTTGATACCCGTTGCGTCAATTATTTTGACCTTCACATACTTGTTTTTTGACGAAATCTTGTCGGTTACCGCCCTTGTCTTTTCCATAGATAAAAAGTATTCGTCAAGAATTAACTTAGTCTTGTTCTCATCATGGAAGAAATATGAAACACCGTCTTCACCATAAGCGCCTTCACCCGGGAGTGTCAAAATGTTTATATTTTCCATCTTGAAAGATGGTATCTTTCCAATATATTTTATTATATCTTCACCTGTAAAGTCAGTACGCACATTGTCTGTTATTATACTTAATATTTTTGGCACTTTAAGGATTGTGCTGCCACTCAACACTTTGTTTAATGCTGCTTCATAAAAGCTTTTTTGTGCTGCCACTCTGTCAACATCACCGTTAGGATATCCCGTACCGTCATTGTTATACCTGAACCTCATAAACATCTCGGACTGTCTGCCATTTAAGAGTTGTGTTCCAGGATATAAGTCTATGGTAAGGTTTTGGAATGGGTCGGTATAATACATACGCATTGGAACCTTAACCTCAACCCCGCCAATCGCATCAATCAGCTGGCGAAACGCCTTGAAGCTGACTATTACATATCTTTCTGGCCTTATGCCTGTCAGTGCTTCTATCTCATCATAGAGCGCTTCTTCCTTTTCAGGAAGGCTGTATGCTGAGTTTATTTTTTTGTCATAACGGTTGGTTGTTTCAATTCTTGTATCCCTTGGTATTTGCAGGGCATTTACCTGACCTGTTGTCATATTGCACCTGCATAACATAATAAGGTCAGTTCTGTAGCCTTCCTCGTCTGTTCCTGCTACCAGAATATCCTGGATTTCGTCTGCCTTGACTACTCCCTTGTTCCAAAATCCCAAATTCATTGGCTTGCCTGAAATTATAGAAACCGCCCCTGAAAGGCCTACATAGATAAGCATAAGAAGTATAAGTACTGCAACTGCCAATCTTAATGGTGATTTAAGCTTCATTGGTTCTTCCCTCGTTTATCATAATTAAAAAGTAATTTCGTGTCTTTATTGTATCTGTATGAATAAACCGGCCCTTGTCGATATTGAATTTTATCACCATATCGGTTTCACAAAGTACCGCTTTGTCAATGTCTTCTTCTGCAATAAGCCGTATAATTTCTGCTTCTTTATAGGGTCGGTTTGGCTCTATAAAGTCTGCTACATAAACAATTTTTTCTAAAAGCGTCATATTTTCTCTGCCGGTAGTATGATACCTGACCGCAGAAAGTACATCTTCATTTGCTATGCCAAATATATCCCGTGCCAAAATCGCACCCAGAGGTGCATGGAGTATTCCCGGCGACCTTTTTTCCATTTCGCCAAGTTTTACGCCATCTTGTTCAAGTAATTCTATTGTTTTATCCAGCGGAACTTCTTTGGCGCAATCATGGACAAGCCCTGCAAGAAATGCGTCTTGGGTGTTTGCACCCCATTTCTCCGCAAGGCTCTGTGCTGTTTGGGCTACACCCATTGTATGAGCGAACCTTTTTTCATTCAGATTTTTCTTCAACCATTCGATTATCTCGTCTATACTTTGCATAACTTCTAAATGCTATCCTTATAAATTTCAAATTTATTAATATATTCCAGCACCTTTTTATCCACCAAATTACCGGTATCCTCACCTTGTGCAATCTTCGCTCTCAGCGTCGATGATGACACATCTACAGGGTCAATATCCACAATGGTAATATCCGCATCATATTTTTTTCGATAAAAATCAACGCTTTCATCAAAGACCTGATTTTCCATTCCCCCGCGTCTTAGCGCCACAATTTCAGACAACTGAAATATTTTTTGTGGCTGATACCAACTTTCCATATCTCTAAGGGAATCACCACCCACCACAAAACAGAGTCTTGAGCCTGGGTATATTCCCTTAAGCAATTCAAGGGTCTTGGCAGTATAACTGTATTCACTGGACCGGATTTCCAAATCGGTTATTTCAAATTTGGGATAATTTGAAATAGCAATTTGGGTCATCTCGAAACGATGTTTTGGAGTAGCATCACCTTCCACCCTTTTGTGTGGCGGATTACCACATGGAACAAAAAGCATTTTGTCCAGCATTGCACCGTTTAAAGCCTCGCTTGCAATATGGATATGTCCTATATGCGGCGGATTGAATGTTCCACCAAAAATACCAAGTCTTTGCATTTTATCCTCTTAATTAAAACCCTATAATTTCGTCTATGGCAGTATCAATTTCCAATACCTTGCGTTTTTTATTTTTTCTTAAGTTCAAATCAAACCCGCCATCCTCGGTATTAAGATTTTTGTATATTAGCAAATCATTCTCTGATGTAATGTCAAAATCAAAGACACCACTCGAAACTGTTTCAGCTTCGCCTTTGATGTTGAGTTTTTCAAGGTTTCCATACTTGCCTTCTACACCAAAATCTACCACACAATATACAGTATCTCCCGCGTTTGAAATACCAAACATTTCAGGCGAAACTTCCTCTTTAAGAAGTGAAATTTCGTTACCCTTTAAGACATACAAATCAAAAATTTTACGCGATGTGCTGTAATCCTTTGCTACAATAAACTTGCCGTCTTCTGCACGATATACAGCATACACATCCTCGGCAATTTGTTCTTCAGAAACAATTTCGCCTTTTTTGTAAGTGCAAAGATTCAGTGTCCCGCCGCCTTTAAAGGACTCGAACTCCGAAATATAAAGTATTTTGGTTGTATCCTTGTCAACAGCCATTTGTGGCTTGCCTGCAACTGCATTATAGTCAACGACTACATTATGCGCAATCATCTGAGGTTGTTTACCCTTTGTGTAGGCATAATAATCTGCAAGTTTTCCTGTATACACTTTGTCATAGATAACCGTTTTCTCGTCCTTGGACATCATCAAGATACTGCTTACACCCGAAGCAATTTTTTCTTTCTTGCCTGACCCTATTTCAACGGTATAAAGATTTGAGGTCTTATCCTCTGAAACGCCATATACGAACAGGCTATTCTTTGTCTTTTGCATAAGTGGGTCGCGATTTGTTCTCTCGCCCAATCTTATGCTCCGACCCTTTTTATTCATTGCATATATATCAAAAGTCTTATCTGTTTTGTCATAGTCCTTGCCGTAAATATAAGCTATGCCACCGGGATTTACGCCATAAATTTTGCAGACTGCACTATCAATTTTAACCTTTTCGTCCTTGAAATTTTCAAGGCTCTTTACATAAAGGTCGCCCTGCATCTCGATACGATTCAAGTTTTGAATAAACACAGCCCATTTTCCTTCATCAGCAAAGCCAAATGTACCGTGGTCAATATCCGTTGCAATCTTGAAAGGCTCGTCAAGGTTTGCATTCCAGTAATACAAAACACCCATATCCCCGTTTTTGTCTGTTGTCTGCAGATAAAGAAGATTCTTTCCATCAGCGGACATAACAACTGAATTGTGTACCGCAGGGGAAATCTCTATAACTTTTTTTGACCTTCCCGACTTAACAAGTTTAAGTGTTCCGCTTGAAGTTTCGGGGTCAAAGTTGTCAAAGAAGTATGTATATACTCCATCCTTTGACTCCATCACAATATTTGCATTCTTTGCTGCCCTTTCAGGGGTAACCGCATTGCTATTTGTTTCTGCATATCTTACAAAACTGTCGCAGATAACCTGCTCTGATATTTTTGATTTTTTACCTTTATATACCATGTACATCTCGTTGTCTTTAACATAGGTATATGACGACATAACCTTGTCAGAGTTTGATGCCGACTTGATAATAGCCGTAATTCCAAGCACAACAACGAATATAGCAAGCAAAGCTATCCCGCCTGCAATAAGGGTACTCTTGTTGATGTTGAAATTAAACCCTTGTTTTCTGCGTGATTGTCTGTTTGAATACCGTCTTTCTTGCTTTTGTTCCTGAGCTTTTTCGATTCTTTTATACTGGTTGATGATATAATCATCCCTTGATGCCACTTGTCGTTCAGTCCCATCACCTTCACGCACAGTATACCGTGCAAAAGTCCCCGAAGCAAATTCTGATTTGTTATGGGATGAACTCATTGCAAAATCCTTTGCTTTTTCCGAGGTGTTAGCAGTTTGACCTGCCGTATAAGTCTTAACCTTATCAGTTTTTTCAATACGCCTGATATTGAATGGGAACAACTTCTTTTTATTCACCTTTGATTTTTTTCCGTCAGCTGCACCTTTAACGCTCTCAGAAATAGCTTTCAACTCCTGAGGAGAAGAAATTGTATATTTAATATCAAAATCCTTAAACTTCCCATCTGTATCAAACCCTGTGGGTGTTTTGCAATAGGGGCATTTTTTAATGCCTTCGTATAAGTCTGCGCCACATTCCTTACATTTCATGGCAAACCCTCCCGATTTCATAAATTTTCTTTATATCAAGTTAAGCCTTGTAGCATAAACAATTATTCATAGTTATTGTATCATAAAAAAAACCAAAAAACAATAAATATCTTTATATTTCTCGAAAAAATTATATGTTTTTTGATTTTAGTTCCTCAATAAGAGATTTATCCTTCTTGGTTAGCTTGGCTTTTGCCAGCATACCACGGCGTTTGTTAAATGTATTTATGACAGAATTCTCTCTTTTCCAAGCCTCAATTAACTTGTGATTTCCGTTCTGAAGCACCTCCGGCACAGACTTTTCATGCCAAACAGCTGGTCTTGTATATTGAGGGTATTCAAGCAATCCGTTAAAATGAGATTCATCAGAAAATGACGCCTCTGATGACAAGACCCCAGGTATCATCCGTGCGGTCGCATCCACAACTGCCATAGCAGCAATCTCACCGCCTGTTAACACAAAATCTCCTATAGAAATTTCCATATCCACAATCTCATCCAAAATTCTTTGGTCAACGCCCTCATAGTGCCCGCACAAAAGTACCAGATGTTTCTCTTTGGCAAGTTTTTTTGCCACGGACTGTCTGAAGGTCTTGCCCTGAGGCGAAAGGTAAATGGTTTTTGGCTTGTAATCAAGCCCCTCTGTTACACTTTTGTATGCCTGATAAATAGGTTCTGCCTGCATAACCATACCCTGACCTCCACCATATGGATAGTCGTCAACCTGTCTGTGTTTATTAAAAGCAAAATCACGAATCTGAACGCAGTTTATCTCGACGAGTCCATTTTCTTCGGCTCTGCCGATAATACTTGTCTTAAGAACACATTCCATCATTTCAGGGAAAAGAGTAAGTATATCAACCTTCATTTTAATCAATCAATCCTTTTAGCGGAGTAATAATAATCATTTTGTTTTCTATATCGACAGACTTTATAACATCATCGATAACGGGTATTAATGTCTGCTTTTTAGCTTCGTCTTCAACCACATAGACATCGTTGCTTCCGGTTTTGATTATATCACAAATCTTGCCCAAAACTGCGCCCTTGTCCGTTTCAACACAGCAACCCAACAAATCACAAATATAATATGTTCCCTCGGGCAATTCGCCCAAATCTTCTCTTGGCACATACAGAATTTTGTTGCGATAAAACTCTGCATCATTTATATGGCTGATACCTTCCAACTTGAGTAAAACCATATTTTTATGAAGCACCGACTTTTCAATTATAAATTCCTTATTATCTATCAAAACATACTCCAGGTCATTGAATATATCCGGGTCATCGCACCATGGCATAACTTTAAGATCGCCCCGAAGACCATGAGTGTTAACTATTTGTCCTATTTCAATTAAATTTTCCATTTTATCCTCACAAAAACAAGCTAAGACTGTACCACAGGCAAAGAGGAGGCAAAAGTCCGTCCCACCGATGATACAGTCTTTAGTTCTTAATTATACAATATCAACCGTAACTTTTTTGTCATCATGACTTGCTGCGGCTTTGACAACAGTTCGGATAGCCTTGGCAATTCTGCCCTGCTTACCTATTACCTTGCCCATATCATTCTCACCAACATGAAGGGTAAGAACAACCACATTTTCCTTTACACTTTCTTCAACCGAAACTGCATCAGGCTCAGAAACCATTGATTTTGCAATAAACTCCAAAAGTTCCTTCATTTTTCTACCTCCATAACGCAACAATCAGCCTGCATACCAAAATTGGTATGCAAACCGAAATCCGTCGCGAAGTTCTGCGTCGGGGCAATTAGATAATGCCCTTGTTCTTAAGAAGACGCTTTACTGTGTCTGTAGGTTGAGCACCATTGCCAATCCACTTTGTAACCTTTTCTGCATCAAATTCAACTGTTGCAGGCTCTGTCATAGGATTGTAAGTACCAACTTGTTCAATGAATCTGCCATCTCTGGGATATCTTGAATCTGCCACTACCACACGATAGAAAGGAGCCTTCTTTGCACCCATTCTTCTTAAACGAATTTTTACTGCCATAATTTGTTACCTCCAAAAATATATATAATTTTAATAATTTTCATTTGTTAATCAGTTAGAAAGGGAATCTCATATTTCCCATTCCGCCCATCTTACCCATTTTGCCAAGGCGTTTCATTTGCTTTGACATATTACCGCCGGACATCATTTTCATCATTTTTTGCATTTGTTCAAATTGCTTTACAAGTGCATTTACCTCTCCAACGGTAGTCCCGCTGCCTTTGGCAATGCGTTCACGGCGTTTGGGTGTCAGCTTGTCGCGGTTTTCGCGCTCGCCAACAGTCATTGATTTTATAATTGCCTCTGTATGCCACATCTTTTTTTCATCAATCTGGACATCCTTAAGCGCTGATTGATTTACACCCGGAAGCATCCCCAAAAGTTGCTCCATAGGACCCATCTTCTTCATTTGTTCCATTTGCTCAAGAAAATCACTGTAAGTAAAGGTGGATGTACGCATTTTCTTTTCAAGTTCCAACGCCTTTTTCTCGTCAATGGCCTGTTCGGCTTTTTCGATAAGGCTTAGCACATCACCCATTCCCAAAATTCTTGACGCCATCCGCTCAGGATGAAATACCTCCAAATCGGTAAGTTTTTCACCCATACCACAAAACTTAATTGGCTTGCCGGTAACCGCACGAACCGAAAGTGCCGCACCGCCACGGGTATCACCATCAAGCTTAGTCAGAACAACACCGTCAATTTCAAGCTCACTGTTGAAGCTGTCGGCTACATTAACCGCATCCTGACCGGTCATTGCATCAACAACCAAAAGGATTTCTGTTGGTTCTACCGCAGTCTTTATGTCCTGCAGTTCCTGCATCAGTTCTTCATCTATGTGAAGTCTGCCGGCTGTATCTATAATCAATACATCGTTTGAGTGCAGTTTTGAATGTTCAAGCGCCTTTTTTGAAATATCCACAGGGTCGGTTGAACCTTCAACCGAGAACACCGGAATATCTAATTGACCGCCAACCACCTGAAGCTGCTTTACTGCAGCAGGACGATATACATCGCAGGCACAAAGGAGTGGTCTTTTGCCTTGTTTTTTCAAAAGTCCACCAAGCTTTGCCGCTGTGGTTGTCTTACCTGCACCTTGAAGGCCTGTCATCATTATAATTGTGGGTGGTTTTGAAGAAATCTTTATTTTTTCCTCTTCACCCATCAGTTTAACAAGTTCCTCATTTACAATTTTTACAACTTGTTGTCCGGGAGTAAGGGACTCCATAACTTCA
>JAZNAJ010000188.1:0-2504 GCA_045586445.1 Clostridia bacterium
GCCGTCAAAATCCTTTGAGTATTTTATAATATCCGCTTTGGCTGCAATGCTTTTCTTTGTGGTGAGTTTTGCGCCGGGTTGCTGTCCTATCTGCTTCCCGTTAAGTCTGGCGGTCTCTATGCCCTCTCTGGTTCGCTGGTGCAGGTCTGTGACCTCTTTTTCCGCTTGTTCAAATGCAATAATAATCTGTTCTTTGGCAAGTACCATCAAATATTCGTTGACAGCCTTTAATATAATATCTGTCTTTGTTCCGGTCATTGCAATGTGATTATTAAGAGCCTTTTTATATACTGCGGTGTTGATGTGAGGTTCTTTGAGAAATACAAGTTCAATCCCGGCATCAAATAACTTTTGGTATGTTTCAAATCCTTCGGCGGCGTTTCTGCTCATTCTTGATACACTATCAAATACAATTAAATCGCCCGCTTGAACGATGCGGCGTAATTGTTCCCACTTTTTGCGCCCGTCTGTTTTCGTGCCGGTGTAAACCTCTTGAAAAATGATTGCTTTGGGGTAGTGGCTGCGAATGTTCCTTATCTGTCTTTCAATGCTTTGCTTCTGGGTGCTGATTCTGCAATATCCGTAAATTGCCATCTTATTTTCCTCCTGTATTAAATCTATCGACCGTCAGTTTTGATACGACGGAAAATTTGTTTTTGGTTTTCTTTGCGGTAACTTTTGATACTTTTTTAAATACGTTTCTTTTGATACTCTGTATTTAAAAGTAAAGGCGGCGTATTTCAGCCGCCTTCAGGTCAAACAACTTGTAATTGCAATTTGGGGTTGCCGGTCACTGTTTCAGAGCCGTAAAGGTCTCTTATCTCATCAAGCGAATATATCTTGCTGTGGCTTTTCCTGTAACCCTCTGTATGGTAGTACCAAGCCGCCTTCGATTTGCTGAACCTGAATTTCAAATGCTTTAACACTTCTCTGTGTTGGTATGTATCGCCGGTTATCCAAATCCAAGAGCCGCAAATCTCAATAGTAATATTATTAAGGTTAATAATGCGGTTTATAATGTCTTTGAACTCTGCGGCGGTCTCGGTGGTCTCCGTTTTTGCTGTGTAGGTCTTGCCATCTGCGGTTTGGTGTGTGTTCTTCAACACTTCAAACAGGCGGTCATACTCGGCGTTAATTTCCTGCATATCCCGAACATTGCCGCCAATGTCGGGGTGATGCTGCATTGCTAACCGTTTGTACTGCTTTTTGAGTTCCTCCAGCGTTTGGGGATTTGTAAACCATTTCATAATGTAGCCTCTTTTCTATATATTTGTTGGGTTCAACTTACAAATATATTATACACAGTTATCTGTGTAATATCAAGAGGTGGATTGCACAAATATCTGTGTAATTATATGTGCAGATTTTACATTGATTTCTGTGTAATTTTATGATAGAATATAATAAATAGAATTGGAGGTGCTGTATATGCCGCTTGTTTATAAGATGGATATATTAAAAGCCTTAAAAGAAAAAGGCTATAATACTAATGTTTTGAGGAAAGAAAAATTACTTGCTGAAGGCGTGATTACTTCAATAAGGGGTGGAAAACCTATTTCTTGGGCAAATATCGAAAAGATATGCAAACTGCTCCAATGCCAGCCGGGAGATATAATTGAATATATCGAAGGCGAAAACGAGGAAAGCATATAATGAAAAATAGCAGTTGGAAACATCCTTTCCCAACATTCACCGACAAGATGTTTGACGGAAACAAGGATGGAAAACTGGATGCTTGGGAAACGGCGTTTCGTGATGCTCATATCGACGAAATGAACCGAAACGCAGCAAAGCAACAAAGCAAGCCGAAAAGCAGTTGTTATATTCCAGAGACCCCAGCCGAAAAGACGGTTTATAATGGAACGGAAAACACAGATAGTAAAAACAATGTCAATACAACTCCTATCGGCGTTCAGTTGGTATTTATTCTGATTGCTATAGTTGTATTGGTCGGTGGTTTTATTATGGCATTATCAACCGAAGGGACAATGTTTATTAAAGCGATTATTTTATTCGGTGCGGGTGCTATTGCAATCGGCTTGTTAAAGTTTGTCGGGGTATATAAATAAACCATACGGAGAGGTAGAAACAATGAGAAAAATTTTTGATGATACAGAGTTTATAGAGCGTGGCGAAATAACCATTCCCGCACGTTGGACACGAAACGAATTGAAAATGAAAACCGCTGTAAATATTTTCGGAGATGACACCGAAACCATTGAAAAGGATTATGTATCTTTTGAGTATAACGGCATTCAGATTCAGTATAGTTGCGAAGCAGATGAACATATGATATGGAATAAAGTCAACGCCATTTGTGATATTATAGATGCAGAAGGCACAGATGGTTTGACCGCTCGTGGAATCACTTGGAGCAAGGCATAAGCGATTATGTAATTTAATAATAGACCTATAAAGAGTGACGAGAGGGACAGCCCCTTTGACCGTCCAGCAACCTGCCGAACCGGTAAGGTGCTAAAGGCTGATTCTATAGGTATAACGGA
>JAZNAJ010000189.1:0-3125 GCA_045586445.1 Clostridia bacterium
GGTGACAGAATTGGTAATAGAGCCGTTAAGGAAGCCAAACAGACTTGCGCGAACGCCCTTCTGCACATCCTTCAGCAGAGCAGTATCGGTATCACGGACAGCAGCATCATAACCGGACTTCTTGATAGCCTCAGCAGAGGCGGCCTTGCGCCACTTGTTCAGGGTGATTTCGCCAACAGGGGTCTTGGTGGTTTCGTACTGCGACAGGGGAATGATATCACCTTCAGCCACAGCACCACTCTGCAAAGTGCCGGTGGTGGAATACACATACATAGTAGTGCCTTCCATCATGGGAATCTTCCGAGTTACGCCCAGCACCTCAAGGAACTTTGCCAGGGAATTATGTGCAAACTGGGAAACAAAATCAACCTCACGGACACGAGCCATCTGCGCCGCCTTAATCAGGTTAGTTTCGGAAGTGGTATATACTTCATTAGCCATATTTTAATAACTCCTTTAATCAAATTTCAACCCGAATGCTTCGGGATTTTTGGCAATCTCAGCCTGACGGACGGCAGGATCACGAATTGCCATAATTTCTTCTTTGGTTTTGCCCGTCTTTCCACCATTATTTGCCGGAGGGTTAGCGGTATTCGCACCCTTCGTGGTGGTAGTTGCGACTAAGCCGGAGAAATCACCCTTGACAAGTGCGTCCAAAGCGGAATTGTCCTTGATCTTGTCGCCGTCCAGTTCGATGCCGTCAATTTCGGCTCGACTGCCACGCATAGCAATTTCAAGGTTCTTGCCAGTGATACCCTTGCTTTCGTAAAAGGCACGGACGGCCTTTTCCTTGGCTTCCTTTGCCTGTTTGTTTGCGATTTCTGCCTTGTAGTCGTTAAAGGACTTTTCAAGGGTCTTGTATTCCTCGCTGTCCTTTACATTTACAGCCTTTTCAGCAGGCTGTTTTTCAAGTTCCGCCTTCACCTGTTCCTCGGCATAAGCGTTTCTTGCGGTAAGATGCTCCGATACCAGCGCATCTTCCAGTTCTTTGGGAAGTTCAACCCCGCTTTCATTTGCAAGGTTGCGAATAGTTGCTCTTGTGAATGCCATAATTCAATCTCCTTTTCATCGGGGGCGGTTCATTGCCCTTTGATTGTATGTATATGCGGTTGTTTATACATGAATATTATACAAAATATTTTGCGTTTGTCAATGCCCCCCAATTATAGGGCATCAGCCTCTTGCCAAGCCTTGTAGATTTTAGCACCTTGAATTGCGATCCAATCCACCATTTCTTCATTCTTTGCCCACGAATTGTCAATTCCGAAAGAATTGTCCCACAATCCGCTTTCGTAGAAGAATGCGTGTACAATTTCGTGACGGGTTGTTTCTTTTTGGCACTCTACAATGGTCTTTTCTGTATCGTGTTCCCAGCCTTTGTATGTGTGCATATCGCAAACAACGATTTCCTTTGCGTAACCATCGCAAAAGCCAGCAATGGAACGGCGGTCAAATGCTTCTTCTTCATCGTACTTTTTCACAATGACTTCATACGGCGTTCCTAAAATGTTTACTGTCATTTTACCTCCTAAATGTCAATGCCCCTCGGTTTAGGCGTTTTTCATACTATCTTCCATCAGCCGCTTGTATTCGTCTGTGTGATTTGATGCTGCCTTTTGCAGAAAGTGCAAACCTTCTTTTCCCCTTGCTCCCAATTCGATATATGGGGCATATTCCACATTCGTGCCAATATAGGCGGCTTCATCATCGGTTGCGTGTGAAATAGAATTGCGTAGCCGTCCAGTATCAACGGCGGGTTCATATTTCTTTGCGTGTCCTTCCGCTGCCAAGCCGATAGCCTCCAACCCACGCTTTTTCGCCTTTTCCAAAGCGGACAAAACCTCATCCGTGCTGTCTTTGTATGTGTAACTCATTTTCGCACCTTCTTAAAACCTTTAACCACGCTACGCATAGAACACCGGCAATTGTAAGTGTTGGCAGGGTCAGCGGACGGGTCGCCCGGGTACATAATTTCACCAAACTCGTTGCGCCACGGCTCGTCAATGTCAACTTCAACTCCGTCAAGTTCTGCGTGCCAATGACGGGTACGGCTATCATTTGTTGCGATCCACTCACGCTTCATAACAATGCCATCTTCTTCTGCTCGCTTATAACTGTCCTGTCTGCCCTTGTTTTCTGCTCCAGTTACAATAGTCCGTGCTGATCTAATCGCTTGCGTTTTGTTCATCTCCTGCACATTCCGCAACCTCTTGGCAATCTTGTCCATACTTTCGCCCTGCAAGATGCCTTGCAAGGTTTCCGCATTGATTTTCTTCATATTCCACGGAATATCTTTTGCCGGGTCAATCTCTTTGTAAGGCAACAGACTCGTGTCTGTGGTCGCTAATCGTTTGACAGTATCAGCATCAACCAAAGCAAAAGAATAGCCGCCTACGCCGTCCACAGAGCCAGCAATGGCATTGTAGTTGATGGCATACACTTCCGGCAGTTCGCCGTTGACATAGGCAAGGGCAGTTTGGTTTACATTCAGCAGTTGCTTGGCGCATTGTTCTTTCATTTCGGTGAACCGCTTGCCATACAACACCTTGCCTTTTCGCCATTTCTTGTATTCGTCCTCGGTGATTTTGCCTTGCTCCAAAAGTTTCCGCTTGGCTTCGTCCTGTTTGGCAAATCTGGCAAAGTATTCATCCGCCGTCTTTTGGATTTCTTTTTCCGCTCTGGAATAAATGGCAGATAGCCGCTTTTCCATTTCTTCCAGTTTTTGGTCGGTTAGGATGTGTGACTTGTCTGCCATCTGTTATCATTCCTCCACGGGTTCTTCAATCGGTTCTGTATTCTGCCCGTTCGCTTTCCGTAATTCCTCAATAATCCGCTTCAATTCTGCGATTTCTTCATCCTTGTATCGGTCAGCTGCTTCCGCATCTTTGCGCCGTAGCACTTCCTGTGCCTTGTCAGCATCGCCCAGCAATGTCAAAATCTTTGTGGTGACATATTCATCGTCCAAATACTCAGCGCATTGCAGAACCATTTCCAGCAGTTCGCCTTGGTTGGACATCTGCGAACGGGTGTATGTCGGCTCGTCCTCGATTCCAGCCAGTGCAAGAATACCGTTGATAAACTCGGTAACTTGATATTCAAACTGGTCGGTTTTTTGATTGATAGGC
>JAZNAJ010000190.1:0-4350 GCA_045586445.1 Clostridia bacterium
AATTAGAAGCAAAAAAAGAGAAACTGGCAAGGTTCCCATATGTGTTGGAACTTAATCTGGTGGAGCTTGCTGCCTTTTATATAAAAAAATCAAAACAGGATAAAAATCCGACCAGGGATGAGAGATAATTCTAAAAACGGAGGTTTGTGGTATGAAAACAAAGGAATGTGTAGCTATGATACTTGCCGGGGGGCAGGGCAGCAGATTGGGGGTGCTGACAAAGGATGTTGCAAAGCCTGCGGTACCCTTTGGGGGCAAGTATCGGATAATTGATTTCCCCCTCAGTAATTGTGCGCATTCGGGAATAACAACGGTTGGAGTACTGACTCAATATCAACCGCTGGAACTTAATACCTATATAGGCAATGGTCAGCCATGGGATCTGGACCGGAATGATGGTGGTGTGTATGTGTTGCCCCCATATGTTTCGGCTGAAAAGGGCGAATGGTACAAGGGTACCGCCAATGCCATTTATCAGAATATTGGGTTTGTAAGCAGGTTTAGTCCTGAGTATGTGGTGATTTTGTCGGGCGACCATATTTACAAAATGGATTATTCAAAAATGGTGGATGCCCACAAAAAAGCAAATGCCGTGGCAACAATTGCTGTGATTGAAGTACCGTGGAGTGAGGCGTCGCGGTTTGGTATTATGAACACAGACGAAGATATGAATATTGTGGAGTTTGAAGAAAAACCCAAAAAGCCAAAGAGCAATCTTGCATCAATGGGGGTTTATGTTTTCAACTGGGCAATTCTTAAAAAATATCTTATAGCAGACGAGAATGATTCTCAATCAGATAACGATTTTGGCAAAAATATAATTCCCAAAATGCTTGCAGACAAAAACCGACTTCTTGCGTACAAATTTGATGGATATTGGAAGGATGTAGGAACAATAAAAAGTCTGTGGGAGGCAAATATGAATTTGCTTTCGGAAAATCCGGGGTATATGCTTGATGATGACTGGAAGATATACAGCCGGAATCCGGCAATGCCACCCCATTATCTTTCACCCGACGCAAGGGTAAAGAATTGCTATATAACAGCGGGTTGTGAGATTGAGGGCGATGTGGAAAATTCCATTATATTTGAGGGGGTTAAGATTGAAAAAGGGGCGACAGTACGCGATTCGGTACTTTTTCCGTGTTCTGTGGTAAAAAAGAATTCAACAGTAAACAAAGCAATGATAGGAACAAATGCCTACATAGCAGAAAATGCTAATATTGGCTCTGACAAAGAAGATGCTGTGCGGGATTTTTGCGATTCAAATATTTGTTCAGACGGTATAACCTTAATCGGTCCCGATATTGTGGTGCAAGAAGGGGTTAGTATAGCAATGGGGTCAATGGTTACCCGAAATGTAAAATCCAAAGTCAGCATATCGGCAAAGGACAAATATTATGATTGCATAGGAGGGTAAAATTGTGAAAAATAATACAATGGGCTTGATTTTTTCTGAAAATCCTGAGGTAAGCTTGGGTGAACTTATGAGGGTGCGGTCATTGGCTGCGGTGCCGGTGGGCGGCAGATACAGAATTGTGGACTTTGTACTGTCAAACATGGTCAATTCAGGCATAATAAATGTGGGGATTACAACGGGAAATAAAACCCGTTCATTAAGTGACCATGTGGGCAGCGGCAAGGCTTGGGATATGGAACGAAAAGAGAACGGACTTTTCCTTATTTCGCCGCCTGAAGGACAAAACCTGAACTTTCGCAAACCACAGGGAATAGATATTATAAATTCGGCAATGAGCTTTCTTGACAGAGGAAAGCAGGAGTATGTGTTGGTCAGCGACTGTAATACAATTTGCAATATGAACTTTGATGATGTTATAGACTTCCATTTTGAAAAGGATGCAGATATTACCATGGTGTATAAGGAGGTTGGCGAACTTGCGGTCAAGGATTTAAAACGGCACATCCTTTTGGATGTAGACGAAAATGGAGAGGTAACGGATATTCAGGTTTATCCGCAACGACAAAAATCACAATCGTCATATATGCATACCTTCTTTATTAAAAAGGATTTGCTTATAGAAATGGTTGGTGATTGCCTTGCCCACAACAAACATTCCATCTCTACAGACCTTTTGCTTGGGAATATAGGCAAACTCAAGATTTGTGGCTACAAGTTTGATGGGTATATGAAGACCATTGACAGCATAAAATCATTTTTTGAATTTAACCTTGAACTTCTGAACCCCCAAATTCGCCATGAGCTTTTTGGGACAGACGAGGAGCGGGCAATCTGCACCAAGGTAAAGGACAGTGTCCCCACCCGTTATGGTCCTGATGCCGAGGTAATAAATTCGGTGGTCGCTGATGGTTGTACCATCGAGGGGAAGGTAGAAAACTGTATTATTTTTCGAGGTGTAAAGATTGGCAAAGGCTCGGTAGTAAAAGAATCAGTAATAATGCAAAATTCAAGGATAATGAATGATTGCCGAATAGAAAATGTTATTTTTGACAAAGAGGTAATTCTTTGCAACAGCAAAAAACTCATCGGTCAAAAAACTTATCCCCTGGTAATCGGCAAAAGAACGATAATATAAGCAGATATACTTGATTGAAAGGATGTATATTGAAAAAATGAAAATACTTATGATTTCTTCCGAGGTTTCGCCATACGCCAAAAGCGGAGGCCTTGGCGATGTAATTGGGGCATTGCCGCAAGAATTGGCAAAGAGGGGCAATGATGTAAGGGTTATTCTTCCCAAATACGGACTTATAGATAATGAATTTGTGGAGAGTATGACCTTTATGTTCTATATTTATTTGCCACTGGGCTGGCGCAACAAATACTGCGGTGTGTTTTCGTTGCAAAAAAAGGGCGTAACATATTACTTTATCGACAACGAATACTACTTTGGCGATAAGGTTTTATACAGATGGGATGACCTGGAACGCTTTGCCTTTTTTGATAAGGCGTGTCTTGAAGTATTGAAGGGGCTGGACTTTAGACCGGATGTTATACATTGTAACGATTGGCAAACGGGGATGGTTCCGGTATTGCTGAAGGCGTATTATGATCGCGATGAATTTTACAGAGGAATAAAAACGGTGTATACAATCCATAATTTAAAGTATCAGGGTATATATTCAATAGCTGCGGTGTCGGATTTCTTCTCTTTGGATATGTCTTACTTCACAAATGACAAGCTGGAGTTTCACGGCTGCGCAAATTTGATGAAAGCAGGAATTGTTTACGCAGATGCAGTTACAACCGTAAGTCCCACCTATGCCGAGGAAATAAAAACGCCTCTTGGCGGCGAGGGACTTGATGGGTTGCTCTTTGCCAGAAGCAATTCCTTAAGAGGAATACTTAACGGGATAGACTATGATGAGTATAACCCTGCAAACGACCGATATCTTGAAAAAAAATATTCTGTTGATGATTGCATAGAGGGCAAACTTCAAAACAAACTGGCATTACAAGCCAGACTTGGCTTGCCGATAAGGGGTGAAAAGCCTGTGCTTGGAATTATATCAAGACTTGTCGACCAAAAGGGCTTCGAGATTATTGCGGCGGCAATGAACGAACTTACACAATTTGATGTTCAAATCGTGATACTGGGCACAGGCGACGAGAAATATGAGAATATGTTCAGACACTATGCCTGGTGCAACAGCGACAAGATTTCGGCTCAGATTACTTTCAGCAACGAATTGGCTCATCAAATATATGCAGCAAGTGATATATTTTTGATGCCGTCATTATTTGAGCCATGTGGGCTTAGCCAGCTTATAGCGATGTCTTACGGAACAATTCCATTGGTGCGCGAAACCGGTGGTCTGAAGGATACAGTCAAACCTTACAATGAGTTTACCGGCGAGGGTAATGGTTTCAGTTTCTATCAGGCGGATTCGAATGATTTTCTTTACACCCTAAGACGGGCATTGCACTTTCACTCGGATAAAGAAGTATGGATAAAACTTGTGAAGAACGCTATGAAACAGAACTTTTCATGGGAGGAATCTGCAAAATGTTATGAAGAAATCTATTATGGCTAGTTGGAGGAAATGATGGCGAACACAAAAAAAGTTACAAAAAATGATGATATTACAAAACTGAAAGAGCAAATCAAAAGCTCAATCAAGAGCAAACTGAGGCGTTATTATGCCAAAACTGTGGAAACCGCCACGCCTGAACAAATCTACAAGGCTTGTGCAAGTACTGTTCGTGATGAAATTATGGACAAATGGGCAAAGTCAAGAGAAACTTTGGAAAGCGGACACAAGAAGGAACTTTATTATCTGTCATTTGAATTCCTTATGGGCAGAGCCCTTGGCAATAATATTATGAATATTGTCAAGACTGATTGTTATCGCGAAGCCCTTGAAGGGTTG
>JAZNAJ010000191.1:0-2528 GCA_045586445.1 Clostridia bacterium
TGCTGAATCAGCACAGGCAGACGGAACAGGGCAGTCACCGCAGAAGTGTTGATTTCCGCAGGCAGACCGGGAACTTTGCGCTGAAGCTCAGAAATCGTGAATCTTTCGTCCTTATGGTCACGCAGGAACTCCATGACCATATCGGCACGATTCTTGCGGACTTCCTGCTCAGATACCTGCTTGGGACTGGGCTTCTTCTTAGTGGTCAGAAGTTCCAGTTCGTGACGCATGGCATTGGCAAGCATACCGGCAGTAATGTCAATCTTTACATCATTGACATATGCAGTGTCAATGACTGCATCAGCAGACATATTGCCAAAGTAGTCTGCGATAGCACCGAACTTGACAGCCTTAGTAACCTTAATAGTAGTAGCCATAGTAACAACTCCATTTCTTGTGTAGGTCACAACCCATATAAAATTTTCAAGATACATCAGTGGGGTTTCCCTCACTGCCCCTTTATTATAGCACAGGGGTTGCTATTTGTCAAGAACTTTTTTTGAAAATTCTCAACTTTTTTTTGACCGACCAATGGAGGACTTGCGTGGGGGTTGTCCCTCATTGCTCCTTAATTGTATCATAGCTTGCACCAGAAGTCAAGCACAAAATCAAAAAAATCGTTCGTCAAAATGCACAATTATGGGAATTAAAATTTGTGCAACTTTATGTAAAAAAATGCTTGACAAATTTGGTGGGACATGGTATAATGGAAATTTCGGCCCGAGCGCTCGCACCCGGGCCGCCATTATACCACATTATGCGTGATTTGTCAATAGGCAAAATAAACAAAAATTTTGGGCTGATTTCTCAGCCCAAAACATTCAGTTCGCAATCAATCGGCTGTACCTTAGTGTCGTTGTGGATGCCGGTCATCACTCGCCCAGTTTCAAGATTGAGCGTCTGATACATCGAGTTTACCACGATGCGCATACACAACTTACCATCATGAATGAAGGTATCACCGACATGAATTTCATCGATACGAACATTTCTCACAGTACGCTTATTGATTTTCAACATACTTTTCTCCTTTTGGATTGTAGTGGATAGGGGGCATATAGCCCCCTTTTAATTAGGCTTCTTCGTCCTCCTCCTCAGCTTCGGGGCTGACATACTTCCACAGGTTCTTGCCCTTGTCCTTGGTCTTTTCGACCTCACCACGGGCTTCCATGGCAGACAGACGAGGAGTGACACGCTGAGTGGTCACAGGGTCGGGGTACTGGGCGAACTCGGGAACGTTCTTGACCAGCTGGGTCACAGTGAACATTTCATTGGGGCGGTCTGCCATATAGGACAGCAGTTCCTGCTCCATCTTGACCTGGGCTTCGGTAGCCTTCTTGGTAGCACCGCTGGACTTCTTGGACTTGTTTGCCAGGAGTTCCAGTTCGTGTTCCAGACCTGCCACTGCATCACCGATGGTCAGGCTAACCTGCTCTGCCTTATCATCAGAGCCGACAGTGAAGGTTGCCAGGGTCTGCTCGGGGTCACGCTCATTCAGATAATCAGCCAGAGCGTTGAACATCTGAGCCTTAGTAATCTTCTTTCCGTTAATAGCCATAATATCAATTCCTTTCGGTTTTAACGACTTGAACCTGTCGATAATTTTTATTAGGTAGGTTTCCCTTACCTTTGTGCCTTTATTATAGCACAGGATTTTAAGTTTGTCAAGAACTTTTTTTCATTTTCCTTTCTTTTTTTTTTTTTTTTGGTGGTGGTGAGTGCCTTAGCACTCAGCCACCAGACCTGCCAGAACTTCCAGAATATCACACTCAATCGGGTCATATGCTTCACCCATGTGCCATCCTGCTCTGACCTTTGCATTGTCATCAAACAGGATTGCGGTTTCTCCCTCATTCAGATAGGGGCGAATACTGTCAGCCTTGGTTGCACCGTAGCGAACGCCGTGGAAGTGGTCATATGGGAACTGCTGACCGCCTAACCAAATTTTCTTTGCGTTGCGTACCAACTGGTCATATTCGGGAGTGCTTTCCTTGGACAGCCATGTGATAAGACGAACCTCAATGCCGACCTCTTGGCATTTAATCAGCAGTTCGGTCAGTCGTGCCATATCCCACATGGGCTTCGCCAGAAGATAGGGGGTAGGGTCATATGCTCTAAGCATCTCCAACCAACCGGGAACTCCATACAGGTCAGCGATTGTACCGTCCATGTCGAAGCATACCATCTTAACTTTTGCCATGCGATTTATCATTTCCTTTCCTTTGGTGTACCACCATTATAACATGGTTTGAATCATTTGTCAAGCACTTTTTTTGATTTTGGATGAAGATTTTTCAATCTTCATCCACATAGTCGGTGTAGTCCTCTGGGCTATCGCCTTCCCACATACAAAAGAAATCATCGCAATCGAGGTAAGGGTCGTCCATCGTACAGAGACAGTATTCTTCCACACCTTCGATAATTGCATTATCCTTGTAGTAGACCTTTTGTAAACCGCACTTCGCCAAGCGCTTCATAATCAAGCCCATGCCATCCTCCGTGAGTCCATGGGCCATAGACGAGATGAA
>JAZNAJ010000192.1:0-7880 GCA_045586445.1 Clostridia bacterium
ACCGCTTGGCCTCCGACTTGGTCAGCCGCAACAAATTTGGGATTGCTCTTCCCGTCTGCAACCACCAGTATCTCGCTTGGTCCTGCAATCATATCAATTGACACCTGACCAAATACCTGTCTCTTTGCTTCTGCCACAAACGCATTTCCCGGTCCGACTATTTTGTCAACTTTGGGTATTGTTTCTGTCCCATAAGCAAGCGCTGCCACAGCCTGAGCTCCACCAACCTTAAAAATCTTGTCAACGCCGGCAATGTTGGCAGCCGTCAAAATTGCGGGATTTATTTTTCCGTCAGCACCCGGGGGTGTAACAATCACTACTTGTCTGCATCCTGCAATTTTTACCAAAATTACATTCATAAGCACGGTTGACGGATACGCTGCTGTTCCTCCCGGAACATACAATCCCGCACGGTCAATAGGAATCACCTTTTGTCCTGTTACAATACCGTTTTCATCATTTATGATAAAGCCATGTCTTACCTGTTTTTCGTGAAACTTTCTTATATTAGCGGCAGCTTTTTTGAGGACTTCAATAAATTCAGGTTCAACCTGCTCCATGGCATCAATCATTTCTGCCTTGCTTACCTCCAAAGAGTCAAGCTTTGCTTTATCAAACTTTTCACAATATTCAAAAAGTGCCTTGTCGCCATTTGCTCTGACATTTTCAATTATTTCAGAAACAATGGCGGTTACATCAAACTTTGGCACCACTCTGGCAAAAATTTCTGAATTTTCAACTTCGCCATATTTAAGAATTTTAATCATTTTGCCTTGACCTCCTTAAGCTGCTCGCGCATGCTTTTAAGTATCTGTTCAATCTGGCTTGTCTTGAACTTAAAGCTTGCCTTGTTGGCAATCAATCTTGCACTGATAGGGACTATTGTTTCAAGTACTTCAAGATTGTTTTCTTTAAGGGTTGTTCCTGTTTCCACAATATCTACAATTACATCTGAAAGTCCCAGTATAGGTGCAATTTCAATCGAACCGTTAAGGTGTATAATATCAATTTCTCTGCCTATGGACTTGTAATAATTGCGTGCTATGTTTGAAAATTTTGTAGCAACCCTGAGTGCCCGTTGACTTGGGTCGCGAAAATCATTTTTTCCCGCAACAGCCATACGGCATTTGCCTATATCAAGGTCTAAAAGTTCATATATATCCGGCTCGTATTCAAGCAAAATATCTTTCCCCGCAACGCCAATATCCGCTGCACCGTGTTCAACATATATTGCAACATCAGACGGTTTTACCCAAAAATACCGGATTGCAAGCTCTTCATTTTCAAAAATCAGTTTTCGGTTATTTTCCTTTATAGACGGGCATTCAAAACCGGCTTCTTCGAACATTGTATATACCTTTTCGCCAAGTCTTCCCTTTGGAAGCGCAACATTAAGCATTGTCTTCAATGGTCTTCACCCATCCTTTCTCCAGTTTCATTAACTTTTTATATCTGATTTTTTCGGGGACTTTCCGTTGTGCCATTACTGATTTCCCACCATCAGAAAGTTCTTTGACGGTGCTTCCCACACGGCAGATTTCCTCGCCCTTGTCATAAATAAGTAAGATGTCAACATCAAACTCGTTTGCCTCTTTATGTAGCCAATGCAACATATCAAGATATACTGCAAAACCAATCGCACTTGACCGTCTGCCCAGCTTATTCATCAATTTGTCGTACTGACCGCCGGAAAGAACGCCGCCGGGGATGCCATTGATAAAGCCCTTGAATGCAACGCCGCTGTAGTATTTCATATTATTGGCAACCGAAAAGTCTATTCGTGTATTTTTTTCATATCCGTTTTCCCGCAAAATTTCTGCTATATCCTCAAGTTGTTTTACCGATGCTGAAAAGCCTTCACTCACTGACATAGCCTTGAGTTTTGGCACTACATCTGCTGGAACTCCATAGATGCTTGCAAGATTGGTTAAAAGCTCTGTCATATCTTTTGCTATGCCTTCTTCTTCGCAAACAGAAATTATGGTCTGAACATTCTTCTCGCCAAATGCTCTCAGTACCGTCTTTCTTGCACCATCCGAAAGCTTTGCCGCTGTCAATGCCTCGGCAATAATCCCCATATGCGAAATATCCAACACATACTCCCTGGCAATACATTCAAGACTCTTTGCCGCAAGCAAAACAGCCTCTGCTATGCAATAATCATCCACATCGCCTATACATTCAAGGCCAACCTGCATAATCTCTTTTACCTCGCCGGTATCACCCGACGAACGATATACATTTTCATTGTAATACACCTTTTGGACAACGCCCTCGGCTTCCCTTGTGTTCTTTATAATGGACAAAGTAACATCAGGCTTGAGGGCCATAAGTTTGCCGTCTGAATCGTTAAAGGTTATTATATTATCCGAAATCAAAAAGTCCTTATTTCTTACATAAAAGTCATATTCTTCGAACTTGCTCATTTTGTATTTGGAAAAACCATAACTTTTATATAAGGCTCTAAGTTCAAATATCGCTCTCTCTTCGTTTTCAAACACATCTTTACAAAAGCTCATCTTCAGTCCTCCATCTTTTCAAGTGCACGCTTATACCCGTCACTTCCATAAACAAGACATTTATTGACACGACTTATTGTTGCTGTGCTTGCACCTGTTTCCTTTGAAATTTCGGTATAGCTTCTGTTTTTGTTAAGCATTCTTGCAACCTCAAGCCGTTGCGACATATCCTGAATTTCCTTGATTGTACAAATATCTTCAAAAAAGCTGCGACATTCCTCCAATGTTGAAAATCCAAGTATTGTATTGAACAATCTGTCCTCTTCGGGTTTATAAATCTTATTCATAATTACACCTGTTTACCTTCCCGCCTGCTATTTCCTCTTACCGCCTTGTTGCAAGCCAAACAAGACATATTATTTATGATACTTACTTTAACCGAAATCATCTAAGCCGATTATACCATACTAACAACTTAAAACCACTTTAACATTTTACCACGCTAAAGTACTAAAGTCAATATCTTTTTTTAAATTTTTGAATTAAATAAGGTTTTTTACGCAACATAACGAATATATTTGACATATTTGCAATTTAGCGGTATACTTATTTTAAGTTAAACATAAGGTTGGTGATATAGATGGCACTATCTCGTTTGACAGATTTTTTAGACAAAAAAGGGATATGTATCAGGAATTTTTTCAAATTCTGTTGCTCTTCTTTTGCGTCTTTTGCTTTGGATTACCTTGTTTACAGCCTTATCCTTATTTGGGAATCCAACCATATTAATCTTTTAAACCTAACTTTTGCAAATATCACAGCAAGGGTTATCAGTTCCTCTTTTAACTTTTTTATAAACCGCAAATTTGTTTTTAAAAGCAACAAAAATATCCAAAAATCAGCCCTGCAGTTTTTTACTCTTGCATCGATTATATTGTTTTTCAACAGTATTGTTTTGAATTTTTTGGCAAATATCCTTCACCTCAATCATTATATAGCAAAAATTATGACCGAAATGTTATTTTTTGTGTTTAACTACACAATACAATCTTTTATCATATTCAAAAACAAAAACCCTCAAAAAACCGATATGTAGTATATCCATTTTTTGAGGGTATTCTTGGTTTACAATGGTTTTATTTAATTTGATTTAAACATTCCTTAAGCTTGTTGAAAAACACATCAGGTTCATCTGTGTTCTTGTCATTCAACCATCTTTCACAAGCACAAACAATGGCATCTGACAAAAACAATGAAAAGTTTTTTGGCTGACTGTCATTTTTAATATATTTTTCAATATTGGTATTTATGTATCCAAAAAAGTATTCCTTAAAACAATTTTGTCCGCTTAATTTAAACATATGCCGATAAAATCGATTTTTTTGCCAAATACCACACAGGCATCTTTCAAAAAAGTCCATGTTTCTTTGCAAGTATTTGTTGTTTTTGTTCGTTCAATATCATTTTTATAAATCCAATTTATCAAATCATATTTATCCCTGAAATGATAGTAAAAACTTTTTCTGTTCATTTCACATCTGTCACAAATCTCACCTATTGTAACCATAGGTGAGTTCTTTTCTGCCACCAATATTTGAAACGCCGTGGCAAGGGCTTTCTTTGTTATGTTTGAATCTGCCATTGCTTCTGCACCGCCTAACCCAAAACGCCCAAGTGCTCAACCAAAATCTTAATACCCATAGCAATCAAAACAACACCGCCTAAAAATTCTGCCTTTGACTTGTATTTGCAACCGAATTTATTGCCAAGATATATTCCTGCTATTGAAAGAACAAATGTTGTCGCACCAATGAGAGTAACTGCACTCAATATATTCACTTTCAAAAAAGCAAATGTTATCCCAACCGCTAAAGCATCGATACTGGTAGCAATGGCAAGCGGCAACATCTCTGAAAAAGAAAATGAATCGTTAAGTTTTTCAGTTTTCCCCTTTGACTCCCTGATCATATTTATCCCAATTATTCCAAGAAACACAAACGCAATCCAATGGTCAATGCTTGTAATAAGATTTTGGAATCTGCTGCCAAGCCAAAACCCAATAAGTGGCATAAGCGCCTGAAAACCGCCAAAATAAATACCCGTTATTATACTATGCTTGCCCTTTAACCGTTCAACTGACAAACCCTTGCAGACTGCCACCGCAAAAGCATCAGCCGAAAGACCAACGGCAATAACAAACAGTTCCCAAATTTGCATTGTAAAATACCCCCATACATTGTATTCTTCTGTAAATAAAAAAAGACACAACCCACCCGCAATTCTCCGCAGATAAGTCTTGTCAATTAAGATGATACCAGGAAACCTCCATGATGTTGACATCATCACACCCAAAAAAGATGCTGACTACTCCCCTATTTCTTCATATCATATCAAAAATTTTAATATTTTGCAAGGCTTAATTTAAACTTTTTTCATAGAATATATTTTTTGTCCCGAAATGCAACTTTTTTTATTTTTAGGGAAAAAATAAGACAATAAGGAAAATTGTCCCTTGATTTTATTATAAAATATGATATATTAATCATAAAAATAACAATGTTTATAGCTTAGGAGGAATTTTAAGTGTTATTTCACCATTATACCAAGGAAGATGTCTTAAAGCATTTTAATACAGATTCACAAAATGGTATCCCCGAAAAAGAAGTTTCAGGACTTCTTGAAAAATATGGTCAAAACCGATTAAAAGAAAAAGAGTCCAAATCAACATTCGGGCGGTTTCTTGACCAATTTAATGATGTAATGATTTTAATTTTGTTGGGAGCTGCCGCCATATCCTTTGTAATTGCTTGCGTAGAGAAAAACCCAAAGGAGTTTTTTGAGCCTGCACTAATTCTTCTTATCGTAATCCTTAACGCAGTTATGGGGGTTATGCAAGAGAGCAAGGCCGAAAAAGCACTTGATGCTCTTAAAAATATGTCTGCTCCCCATGCAAGAGTTATCCGTGATGGCAAGGAAAGTCTAATTGACGCCACGAATCTTGTTCCGGGCGATATTATAAAGCTTGAAGCCGGCGACTTTATCCCTGCTGATGCACGCCTCTTAAAGAGCACAAGCCTTAAATCCGAGGAATCCGTACTTACAGGCGAGTCTGTCCCCACAGAAAAAGATTCTGATGCACAAATAAAAGAAGATGCGCCATTGGGGGACCGCATCAATATGGTTTTCTCCGGTTGCACAATCACATACGGTACTGCAGTCGCAATTGTTACCGCTACAGGTATGGATACCGAAATGGGCAAAATCGCTAACCTTTTGAAAAACGAAGAGGATGCACAAACTCCCCTTCAAAAGAAGCTCGCTCAACTTGGAAAATACCTTGGTATCTTAGCGATTTCCGCCTGTGCAATAATCTTTGTTGTGGGTATTGCCAATGGAATCCCCGCAATGGAAATCTTTATGACCGCAGTTTCCTTGGCGGTATCAGCTATCCCTGAAGGGCTGCCCGCAATTGTTACAATTGTTCTTTCAATCGGAGTTGAGCGTATGGTTAAGCGTGGTGCGCTTATACGCAGGCTCCCTGCCGTTGAAACCTTGGGAAGTGCCTCTGTTATATGTTCGGACAAAACAGGCACACTAACACAAAACCGTATGACCCTTGTCAAGGCATACGCCGACGATAGTGCCCATATTGAAGAAATTCCAGGTTCAAATTCTGATTCCGTCAAAAATCTTCTTATGTATGCTGCTCTCTGTTGTGATGGTTCAGTAATCTTTTCCGATGATGGTGAACAGCACATAGGCGACCCGACCGAAACAGCAATTGTGTATGCCGCCCACAAAATGGGTATGCCAAAGGAGTCTTTAAACAACAACTATCCCCGTCTTGCCGAGTTGCCCTTCGACTCCGACCGAAAACTAATGACCACCATAAACAACATTAACGGCAAAAACATTGTAATTGTAAAAGGGGCTTTTGATGTCCTTTCCGATCGTTGCATATCGGGGAATCTTGACAAAGCAAAAGAACTGACCGAGTCAATGAGTTCTGATGCGTTGCGTGTTCTTGCAGTTGCATATAAAGAAATCGAAAACATCCCGGATTCTCCCACTTCTGCTGAACTTGAAAATGGTCTTATATTTATGGGTCTTGTAGGTATGATTGACCCTCCGCGTCCAGAAGCAAAAGTGGCAGTTGCAACTTGCCTTAAAGCCGGCATAAAGCCAATAATGATTACCGGAGACCATATAGTTACCGCATCAGCAATTGCCAGAGAGCTTGGAATTTTGACAGATGGTGGTCGTGCTATTACCGGCAGCGAACTTGACCAAATGACCGACCGTGAACTCGATAGCGTTGTTGAAGAAATATCCGTTTATGCCCGAGTTTCACCCGAAAATAAAATCCGCATCGTCAAGGCATGGCAGTGCAGAGGTCAGGTTGTATCAATGACAGGTGATGGCGTAAACGATGCACCTGCCTTGAAGGCCGCTGATATAGGTTGTGCTATGGGTATCACCGGTACAGATGTTGCAAAAGGTGCTGCCGATATGACATTGACCGATGATAACTTTGCAACCATTGTTGAGGCTGTCCGTGAAGGTCGCGGAATTTATGCAAACATAAAAAAGGTGGTAGGCTTTCTTCTTGGTACAAATATAGGCGAGGTTATTACCGTGTTTGCTTCAATGCTTCTTTGGCACAAAACACCGCTTCTGTCAATGCAGCTTTTATGGATAAATCTTGTTACCGACAGCTTGCCTGCTATCGCACTTGGCATGGAAGCCGTTGACAAGGATATAATGGATAAAAAGCCCCGTCCCAAGACGGAGGGAATATTTGCCGGCGGGTTTGGTATACGGGTTGTTCTGCAAGGCTTTATGTTTGCACTTCTGACTCTTATCGCATTCCGGCTTGGTGAGAATATAACAAAAACGCTTGAGGGTGGTCAAACAATGGCATTTATAGTTTTGGCTCTTTCGCAGGTTGTACAATCTTACAATATGCGTTCTGACCATTCACTATTAAAAATAGGTCCGTTCTCAAATGCCAAACTTAATGTATCCTGTCTGATATCCGTCTTGTTGGTTGTTCTTGTAATTTTCACCCCTGTAAGAATCGCTTTCGGGCTTGTTCTCTTGCCAACAAAACTATACCTGTTTGCACTTGGATTGATTATTGTTCCACTCCTTGTAATGGAATGTTCTAAGGCTCTTGGTTTAATAAAGCAAAAGCACTAACTTCAACAAAAAAGCCACCATGATTTGGTGGCTTTTTAAATTATTTAATTCCGTGTTTTATTAATTCTCGCTGTAAATAACAGTAATGTCAGGATGAAGCTGCAAAATCGAAGCAGGAACCTGTGGTGTGATAGGTCCAAAAAATGCTTTGTCCAAAATATCCTTTTTATTCTTGCCGTTTGCAATCAAAAGCACCTTTTTGGCGTTCATAATAGCACCTAT
>JAZNAJ010000193.1:0-2850 GCA_045586445.1 Clostridia bacterium
CGACCGTTCATGCCGTTACAACAATTAAAAATTCGGGATACGAAGCAATTATTATCAACAACAACCCTGAAACCGTTTCCACCGACTACACTACGGCGGATAAGCTTTATTTTGAGCCGCTTACAACCGAAGATGTAATGAACATCATTCATTTTGAAAAGCCGGAGGGTGTTATAGCATCTCTTGGCGGGCAGACAGCTATTAACCTTGCTGAGCCGCTTATGAAACGCGGAGTTGAAATTATCGGAACAGACTGCGATGCCATTGAGCGTGCCGAAAACCGTGACAGTTTTGAAAAAATTCTTGAAGAGCTGAACATTCCTCAGCCTCAGGGTAGAGCAGTTACAAAAATTGAGGACGGTATTGCAGCTGCAAAAGAAATCGGTTACCCGGTTCTTGTTCGTCCCAGCTTTGTTCTTGGCGGCAGAGCAATGCAGATTGTTGCTAATGAAGAGCAGCTTAAAATGTACCTTAAAACTGCTGTTGAAATTGATGATGATAAGCCGGTTCTGGTTGATAAATATATCCAGGGTAAAGAAGTGGAAGTTGACGCAATATGCGACGGACGAGATGTTTTCGTTCCAGGTATTATGGAGCTTGTTGAAAGAACAGGTATCCACAGCGGTGACTCCATCAGTGTTTACCCGGCATTCAGCATTTCCGACAAGGTTAAGGGAACAATTCTTACCTATGCGAAAAAGCTGGGCCTTGGAATTGGCATAGTAGGTCTTTACAATATTCAATTCATCGTTGATAAGGATGACAATGTATTTATAATTGAGGTTAACCCTCGTTCTTCAAGAACTGTACCATTCCTGTCTAAGGCGACAGGCTACAGCCTTGCTGACATTGCAACAGAGGTTATTATGGGCAAGAGCCTCAAGGAACAAGGAATTTTTGACATTTATCCGAATGAGAAAAATCGCTGGTATGTAAAAGTTCCGGTATTCTCTTTCAATAAAATAAGAGGACTTGACGCATATCTCTCGCCCGAAATGAAATCGACCGGTGAAGCTATTGGTTATGACGACAAGCTTAACCGTGCGCTTTATAAGGCACTTCAGGCATCGGGTATGCATCTGCAGAATTATGGTACTGTTTTTGCAACTATTGCTGATAAGGATAAGCCGGAAGCGCTTGAGCTTATCAGAAGATTTTACAACCTCGGCTTTAATATTGAAGCAACAGAGGGAACTGCAAACTTCCTCAAGAGCAATGGTATTCGTACGCATGTACGCCAGAAACTTTCTGACGGTAACGAGGAAATTCAGGAAGCTATCCGTCAGGGGCATATTGCATACATCATTAATACCCGTGATATCGGTTCAGCCGGTCAGGAAAGTGATGGTTATAAAATCAGAAGTCTTGCTATTGAAAATAATGCAACTCTGTTCACATCACTTGATACTGTTAAGGTTCTGCTTGATGTTTTAGAGGAAATCACACTTACAATCTCCACCATTGATGCATAGGAGAAGAAAATGAAACAGAGTATTTTTACAATAACAGAAAATGTATCACTCACCGAAAGCGTTTATAAAATGACGCTTTCGGGGGATACATCGGATATAACAGCTCCCGGGCAGTTTGTAAATATTAAGCTTGACGGGCTGTATCTACGCCGTCCAATCTCCGTCTCTGACTGCGAGGACGGAAAACTGACTCTTGTTTACAAAGTGGTTGGCAAGGGAACAGAAAAGATGGCAAAGATGAAAGAGGGAAATCTTGATATTTTAACAGGTCTTGGCAACGGATATGATATATCAAAATCGGGCGAAATGCCGCTTCTCATTGGTGGCGGTGTTGGAGTTCCGCCGCTTTATATGCTTGCGAAAAAATTACTTGCCGAAGGCAAAAAAGTATCGGTGATTCTCGGATTTAACACGGAAAATGAAATTTTTTATGAGCAGGAATTTAAAAATATTGGAGCAGAAGTTTATGTTACAACGGTCAATGGCTCAAAGGGTATAAAAGGCTTTGTAACAGATGCGATGAAAAATATAGACTACTCTTACATATACACCTGCGGTCCCGAGCCTATGCTTAAAGCGATTTATTCTGCTGCACAAACGAGCGGTCAATTCAGCTTTGAAGAAAGAATGGGCTGTGGCTTTGGTGCTTGTATGGGTTGCTCGTGTAAGACTGTTACGGGTTATAAAAGAATTTGTAAAGACGGCCCGGTGCTACAAAAGGAGGAGATTTTATGGTAAACACAAAAATAAATCTCTGTGGGATAGAGCTTTCAAATCCGGTTATCCCTGCAAGTGGCACTTTCGGTTATGGTTACGAATTTGCAGAATTGTATGATATAAATGTACTTGGTACATTTTCTTTCAAAGGCACAACAAAAGAATCGCGTTTCGGCAATCCCACACCGAGAATTGCCGAGTGCACAGCCGGTATGATAAATGCAGTGGGTCTGCAAAATCCGGGCGTGGAAAAGGTAATTTCCGAAGAACTTCCCAAACTGGCAAAATGTTTTGATAAAAGGGTTATGGCAAATGTCAGCGGTTTTGCGGTGGATGAGTATGCCTACACATGTGAAAAATTAGACAAGTGCGACCAGGTAGGTTGGCTTGAGGTGAACATAAGCTGCCCCAATGTTCACGGCGGAGGAATGAGTTTTGGAACAAGTCCGGAAGCTGCGGCTGAAGTGGTAAAAGCGGTTAAAAAGGTTACCACCAAACCTGTTATCATTAAGCTTTCACCTAATGTAACTGACATTGTTTCAATAGCCAAAAGCTGTGAAGAAGCGGGCGCAGACGGTATAAGCCTGATTAATACGCTGCTCGGCTCAAGAATTGACCTTAAAACAAGAAAATTTGTGATAGCCAACAAAATGGGCGGTTT
>JAZNAJ010000194.1:0-3392 GCA_045586445.1 Clostridia bacterium
AAAGTGGATATTAAAAGATTTATTGACAAGGGCTGTCAGATGGCGATTTGCGGCGGGTATTATTTCAAAATCCCTGCGGATACGCCACTGCCGATTGTCAATATCCATCCGTCATTATTACCCATTGGCAGAGGCTCGTGGCCTATGGCTCAGGCGATTTTGTGGGGACACAAAAAAAGCGGAGTTACAATCCACAAAATTGCCGAGGGCTTTGATACGGGTGATATACTGTTGCAAAAGGAATTTACCCTTGATGCCGAAGAAACCCACCAAACCTTTATGGCAAAAGCAAATTCTGTAGCAAAAGAATTAGTGGACAAGCTTATAGCCGATTTTGACCGACTGTATGTCGGGGCAAAACCCCAAGGCGATGGCGAGTACTGGAAGGCACCTGCCGAGGCAGATTTCACCATCACCGATGACATGACCACAGAGGAGGCAGACCGTATTCTGCGCGCCTTCTTTGGTTATGAATGTATATACACCTCAAAGACCGGGCAAGAAACTATTATTGGTGGCAGAGCGGTCAAATGTAACAAAATCAATGACAAGAAATGGCGTCTTGCTGACGGATATATAAAAATTGAAAAAATTTAGAAAAAAATAAAGACAAGCCACAAATTTTGTGGTAAAATAAAAAATCATATTATAAAGTTAGGGGAAATGGAAAATGAAATTGGTTTACCAAGGAAAGACAAAAGATGTTTACAACCTTGAAAACGGCAATGTTTTGCTTAAGTTCAAAGACGATTGCACCGGCAAAGACGGCGTGTTTGACCCGGGCGAAAACAGTGTAGGTCTTACTATCGAGGGTATAGGCAAGGCAAACTTACAGACATCTGTTTATTATTTTGACCTTCTTAAAAAGGCAGGGATTAAAACACATTTCGTAAGTGCAGATATTGACAATGCAACAATGGAAGTTCTCCCTGGCAAGGTTTTTGGCCATGGTCTGGAAGTTATCTGTCGTTTGGTTGCAACCGGCAGCTTTATCCGCAGATATGGCGAGTATATCGCAGACGGCACACCTCTCGAGGGTGGTTATGTTGAATGCACCTTCAAAAATGACGAAAAGGGTGACCCCCTTGTTACAGGCGAAGGCTTGGCTGCGCTTGGAGTTATGACTCCCGCTATGTTCGAGAGCATGAAGGAGCAGACACTCAAGATCACAAAGGTTGTTGCAGACGACCTTAAGACAATCGGTCTTGACCTTTGGGATATCAAGTTTGAGTTTGGCTATAATAATGACGAGGTTATCCTCATTGACGAGATTGCATCAGGCAATATGCGTGTTTACAAAGACGGCAAGATTGTTGATCCTGTTGACCTCACCAAATATATCCTGAACAGATAATAAAATTGCTACAAAAAACGGAGCGTGAAAGCTAAAGGCTTTTGCGCCCCATTTTTTTAGAAAATGAAGAATAATTTTTAGGGGATTTCTATATGCAAAACCAACAATTACATAAGATAAAGGGTAATCTGATAATTCTTATAACCGCTATAATCTGGGGCACCTCCTTTATTTCGCAAAAGGTAGGGATGGAACGCATCGAACCTGCTACCTTTAACGGCATTCGCCTTATTATAGGCTCGATTTCGCTTCTTCCTGTAATCCTTTTTCAGGGAAGTTTTGGCAAGGCAAAGCCGACCAAGGCAGACAAGTCATTACTTATCAAAGGCGGTATAATGTGCGGAATATTTTTAAGCATAGCAACATATCTGCAAACCTGGGGACTTGTCTACACCACCAGTGGTAAGTCGGGGTTTATTACCGCACTTTATATGATGATAGTTCCGTTTTTGGGTATTGCTATCGGCCGCAAAGTGTCAAAGTTTGCCTTCCTTTCGGCGGGGATTGCTCTTGTGGGACTGTACCTTTTGTGTGGGCTTTACGGGGAAATAAGCTTCAACTTCGGTGATTTGCTAACGCTTTTTTGTGCTTTTTTATTTGCACTGCATATACTTGCAATCGACCATTTTTCACCCAAGACAGATGGGGTAAAGCTTTCGGCTATGCAATTTTTTGTTGCAGGGATAATAAATATTGTGATTATGCTTCTTTTCGAAACCCCAAATTTCGCAGATATCCTTACCTGCTGGTTTCCAATCCTGTATTCGGGAATTTTCGCTTGCGGCATTGCCTACACTTTGCAAATTATCGGTCAGCGATACACCGATCCCACTTCTGCATCAATCCTGATGAGTCTGGAATCGGTCTTTGCCCTTATTTCAGGGATGCTTCTCCTTGGCGAGATGATGTCCTGGCTTGAGTATTTGGGTTGCGCATTAATGTTTCTTGCGGTGATAATAAACACTTTAAAAGCATAAATAAAGCCCACAAGAATTACAAAAATTCAAATTGAAAATTGACATTGCCCCTCGATTGTGTTACCATAATATTAACAACAAAAGAGGGGTTGAACTATATGAGCAAAAAACCGATTATAGCACTGATGTATGACTTTGACAAAACACTTTGCACCAATGATATGCAAAATTATTCCTTTGTCCCAAGTCTGGGCATCCCGACCGAGGATTTCTGGAACGAAGTCGATGCCTTTTCAAAAGCCAACTCTATGGATGGCTTGCTTTGTTATATGTATATGATGCTCAAAAAAGCAGGAAGCCGGGATATCCCCATCAGACGAGAAGATTTTGTAAAGTTAGGCGAGAAGATTGACTACTTCCCCGGTGTTGAAGAATGGTTTGACCGCATCAGCCGTTATGGTGAAGAAAAGGGCGTCGAGATTGAACATTATGTTATATCTTCAGGTCTTCAGGAAATCATCGAGGGCTCGTCAATTTACAAAAACTTCAAAAAAACCTATGCCTGCGAATTTCTGTACGACATAAACGGCGTTGCCGTGTGGCCCAAGAATGTGGTTAACTTCACAACCAAAACACAGTTTTTGTTCCGCATCAACAAGGGCGAGCTTGACATTGCCGAGGAAAGGCGTCTTAACACATATACCCCTATGGAAGAACGCCGAATCCCGTTCAGAAATATGATTTACATAGGCGACGGAATGACAGATGTACCGTGCATGAAACTTGTCAAGGTAAATGGCGGTCAATCGATTGCCGTATTCCGCAGACGAAACAAAAAAACCGCGGCAAAGCTGCTGAGTGAGGACAGGGTAAACTTCATCACCGAGGCAAACTACACCGAAGGTCGCGAGCTTGACCAGATTGTCAAAACCATAATCGACAAAATGACGGTGGTTGACCGCCTTACCGAGCTTAATCTCAAACACAAAAAATCAATCCAGGTTTAAATTAATTTAAATTTTAACTCTTGAATAGTTGCTCAATGTATGGTATACTATCAGTTAAAGAAAAATTGCAATTAAAAAGGGCAAAGAAAGGGATAGATTATGGGTACAAAATCT
>JAZNAJ010000195.1:0-4129 GCA_045586445.1 Clostridia bacterium
AGTCTTGCAATGCGTATTTCAAACCTTTCAGTTTCGGTCGACGAGAATATATCCCACGACCAAATAACAAAGCGACTTTATGATGCACTGGAAGAGCTTGTTTCCAAAAGCAAGAAAAAAGGTCTGCTTGTTGAAGAAGAAAAAAAACTTGAAGAGCTTAAGTTTGAGGAACAAAAGATTCTTCACCTTGAAGCATCTCAAAAAGACGCAGAAACCGAGTTGGCAAAACTTGAACAAGAGGCATTGGAAATAGAAAATATATTAAACTCTATTTCTGATGAACAAAGTCTTGATTCAGCAAAAAGAGAATTAAATGCATTTTACACTCTGCATAACAAGCAAAATCTGTTGAATACAGTAAAAAATCAGCTTGGTGAATTTGATGTTGACCATATCGGGTTGCAAGAATATGTTCAAAGGGCTGCTGAACTGAATATGGATATAGAAAACACCTTGAATCTTATACAAGAAGCCACTATAAACGATTCAACCAATGTTGTTCCTGATGATGAGCTGCAAAAACTTTCTGTTCTTGATGATAAAATAACAACCATCCGCAATGACCTTGATATTCTTCATGGTGATGTAAAACGCCTGCATGAATCCTTTTACCGCGAACATAAAAAGGCATATAATTCATCAAAGATTTTCTCGGTTATCCCGTTTGCACTTGCTGGTATTGGCTCATTAGCTTTTTATTTAACCAAAACCGCCTCAATTCCATTGCTATTTGCCATTTGTGGAGTTGGTTTTATTATTTCAATTCTGTTTTTTGCTTTTTCAAAGAAAATTGCATCCACAAAGGTTGCCGTTCAGCTTGCTAAAAGGGATTTATATAGTGCCATACATCGAATTACATCTGTTTCTGTCAGCGACAATTTTGATTCCATAGAAAATATTGAATCCGCCCTCAATACGGCACTTTCTGATACTGTTTCCGAGCTTTCAGATGGACTTTCCCGTTATCATTGCTCGTCTATGGCACAGCTGCGCAAAAAATCTATTACGGCGCAAACAGAGGATATTCAAGTATTGACCGAAAGGCTTACAAAACAAAAGGAAAGATTTATCTCTCTCGCCTCCACTATAAAAAGTGTTGCTACCTACTCTGCTGCCAAAATTCTTTATATTGAATTGCGCGAAAGCCTTAATTCCTTTGAATCTCTGTCAAATGAAATCGAAAGTATCTGCAAAGCAACAGGCATTGAAAACACTTCGCCCGAATTTGTAGATAAGCGAATCAAGGAGCTTGGAGAGTTTATCCAAAAAACTCCCGCATCAAAGCAGGATATTAAACAGTCTGTCAGCGAGCTTAGGGGTGCACTTAAAGAAAAAAGAATTCGGATTGCCGAATGTCAAAACCATATAACTATACCTGACAGAAGTCTTAATGAAATTCAACGCCTTATTAATGAAAGTGAAGAAAAAATCGAAGCTCTAAACAGGCGTTATAAAATACTGTCAGTCGCCTGCGACACCATGACCGAATCAATTCTTGATACAAACAAAGGGCTTGGTTCTCACCTGAGTCAAAAGGTCGGTGAGTATTTAAGCGATATAACAAACGGCAAATACCGTGATGTTATGGTTCCTCGCGACCTTAGTATTGAAGCACGGGCACAGGATACCCAAAGCTATCACGAGTGGAAATATATGAGTAATGGTGCTATTGACAAGATTTATCTTGCCCTTAGATTGGCAATGACAGATATAATTGTCCATGACAAGGAGCCCATTCCCCTCCTTTTAGATGATATATTTGCTCAATACGATGCAGAAAGTTGCAAATTGGCACTATCGTTTTTGAAAAAATATCTTCAGGAGTCAAATTCTGTTTCGCAGATTCTGTTTTTTACCTGTCATAATCATATATCCGACTTGACAAAAAATATTTTTGATGACATAAAAGAAATTTTACTTTAATGTAAATACTAAAACAAAGGAGTAAACCCAAAATGGCAATGACAATAACTTACGAACTTGATGGCTCGCTCTATGTAAACTTTACAAACAGATGCTCGAATGATTGCGTTTTTTGTTTGCGAAACAACCACGATGATGTAAATGGCGAGGATAACCTTTGGCTTGACCACGAACCAAGCCTTGATGAAATAAAAGCCGATTTCAAAAAACGAGATATGTTAAAATACCCTTGGGTTGTATTTTGTGGTTACGGTGAGCCGACAATGAGATTTGATACTTGTATCAAAACCGCAAAATGGCTTAAGGCAGAGTACCCGCACATTAAAATTCGCATAAACACAAACGGTCAGGTAAATATGATTGAAAAAGCCGATGTAACACCTGATTTTGAAGGTTGTTTTGATTCGGTATCCATAAGCCTTAATGCGCCCTGTGCAAAACAATATGACGATATGTGCCACAGTATATTTGGCGAAAGTGCCTTTGATGGGCTGTTGGATTTTGCAAAAAAAGTAAAGAATTATGTTCCCTCGGTTGTCTTGTCGGTTGTTGACCACGATTTGACCAAGGAAGAAATTGATACTTGCAAAAGCCTTGCCGAAAGTTGCGGTGTTTCATTCAGGATTCGTGAATATATTGAATAAATTAACGAAAGGTATGACGCCATATGAATTTTGAACTAAAAAATATAACATTAGAGGACAAAGCACTTTTTGACAGTTTTTTTAAAGATTCTGCGTATATAAATTCTGAATACACATTTACAAATATGTTTATGTGGAGAAAAAGTTATAAAATCCGTTATGCGCTCATAAACGATATGCTGTGTATATTTTCGCGTCACGCAAACAGTCCGGAAACCGCTAACTTTCCACTGGGTATTGGTGATATAAAAAAAGCAATAAATTCTATTGTTGAATATTTTGACGAAATAGGGCAACGGCCACTTATAAGAATTTATGATAAAAAAGATATGGATATTTTAGAAGATATATTCCCAAATACCTTTATTTTTACCGAAGACCGAAACTCCTATGATTATGTATATAACATTGATGACCTGATACAACTTTCAGGAAATAAATATCACTCAAAGCGAAATCACATATATAAATTTTTAAGCAATTATAGCTACCAATACCACCATATGACCAAGGAATCCCTTTTTGATTGTTATAATTTGTTTGAAAAATGGTGCGATAGCAAAGAAGGTCTTATTGATGGTATAAACGAACAACGCGAAGCGGTAAGTGAGCTTTTTGCAAATATGGATAGCCTGGATCTTAAGGGTGGTTTTATTACAGTAGATGACAAACCCGTGGCATTTTCCATCGGTGAAGTTTTAAACAAGGAACAATCTGTTGTTGTAATCCATCTTGAACACGCAGACACCGAATTTCAAGGAAGTTTTCCTCTGATTAATAAATTGTTTTTAGAAAACGAATGGAAAGATTTTGCTCTTGTTAATCGTGAGGAGGATATGGGGCTTTCGGGCTTGCGTCACGCAAAGAAATCTTATCATCCTTGCCTTATGGTAAAAAAATATATCGCATCTATTAAATAAAACGGAATAAATAATCACATCTTAAAATAATATGTAGTGTGGACAACTACTTTTTTAGGATGTGATTTTATGTTTTGGGGACAATATTCCGTTTTTGCTTATGCGATTGGATTGGTTCTTTTATTTATACTATGCCGTGTGTTTATCCGACCTTTGAGATGGATTTTAAAGCTTTTAATAAATGGTGTGCTTGGCGGACTTATATTAGCAGCTGTAAATTTTGCAGGTGGATTTGCCGGATTTTATGTAATTATAAGTCCCCTCTCTGCCTTTATTGCAGGATGTCTGGGTGTTCCTGGAGTTCTGCTGGTAATACTCCTGCAATATATTCTGTAATATATTAAAAATATACCGCAAGAATCGGACTAAGTTTGATATTTGCTAACAAAAAAATCCTCACAGAAAATTTCTGTGAGGATTTTTATTGTTTAAATCATCTTATTTGTTATATTTTTCAATAATTCTCATAAGAAGTGCTGCAGCTTCTGCTCTTGTAGCATTTTCAAGAGGATTGAGTGTTGTTTCGCTCTTACCCTTCAAAACACCGCTTCCAACAGCCCACTGGAATGCTGGGATTGCATATTCAGAAATCTTTTCTGCATCTGTGTACGAGAGAATATTGGTTTCCTCACCTACAGATAC
>JAZNAJ010000196.1:0-3700 GCA_045586445.1 Clostridia bacterium
TGAAAAAAGAATTTTAGATACATTACATTAAAGAGTTTATATTTACTTATACTAATGATAAATGGTGGGTGACAAAATGGAAAAGTATGTTATACTTGGCGGAGCAAGACTTGAGGGAGAGGTCGAAATCAGCGGTGCTAAAAATTCTGCCGTTGCACTTATTGTTGCAGCGTTGCTGGTAAACGATGTCTGTATTATCGAGAATGTTCCCGCTGTCAGCGACACCTATGTTTTGATGGACATAATCAACCAGCTTGGCGGTAATGCGGAGTTTATAGATAATGGTGTTTTAAGGATTGACGCAACACATATCAATCGAATTGAAGCACCTTACGAAATGGTAAGCAAAATCCGCGCTTCCTCGTACCTTATGGGTGCTCTTTTGGGCAGATTTGGTCACGCAAGAGTGGCTATGCCGGGTGGTTGCGATTTTGGTGTCAGACCCATCGACCTTCACCTTAAAGGCTTTGTTGCACTTGGGGCGGAATATTCTGTGGAATATGGTTTGGTTGATATTCGTGCAGAAAAACTCACCGGCTCAGGTATATATATGGACCAGGTTTCGGTTGGTGCTACCATAAATATTATGTTGGCTTCTGTTATGGCAGAAGGTCTTACCGTTATTGAAAATGCAGCAAAAGAACCGCACATTGTTGATGTCGCCAACTTTCTTAACAGTATGGGTGCAAACATCAAGGGTGCAGGTACCGATATTATAAAAATAAAGGGTGTTGAATCCCTGCACGGTGGAACATATATGGTTATCCCTGACCAGATTGAAGCAGGGACCTTTATGATAGCTGCCGCCGCAACAAGAGGCGATGTGTTGGTGAAGAATGTAATTCCAAAGCATCTTGACTCTGTTTCGGCAAAGCTTTTGGAGATGGGTGCTTGTGTGGAGGAATATGATGATGCAATTTGCGTCAGCTGCCCCGAACCGTTAAAGAAGGTTAATGTAAAAACAATGCCCCACCCTGGATTTCCTACCGACCTCCAACCACAAATGCTCACTCTTTTGGTGGGTACAGATGGTACAAGCCTTGTAACTGAAAATGTATGGGATAGCCGTTTTAAGTATATCGAGGAACTTCGTCGGATGGGTGCAAATGTAACCGTTGACGGCAGATGCGCTGTTGTCGAGGGTGGTATTCGGCTGACAGGCTCGCCGGTATCGTCTACCGACCTTAGGGCAGGTGCCGCTTTGGTGATTGCAGGACTTATGGCTGATGGTGTTACCGAGGTTTATAACATCAAGTACATTGACAGGGGCTACGAAAAATTCGAGCAAAAGCTTCGCGCCTTAGGTGCACAGATTACCCGCCGTAAAAATGGTGAAAAGAGTGAATCTGTTGGTATTGCATAGTTTTTACAGGTTGCAGCATTAAATCATAAACTGTGATTTTGCGGCAACCTTGTTTTTTGATTTTGGGAAAGGAAGTGATTTTTTTGTCAGAGCTTCAGCTTTGTCCGCTCAGGAGTAGCAGCAAAGGAAATTCAACAATTATATATGACGATACAACAAAAATTCTTGTAGATTGCGGAATCAGTGGCAAAGTCCTTGCCGAGAGTCTGGCTCTTAATCAAATCGCTCCCGAAGAAATAAACGCGATTCTTGTTACCCACGAACACAGCGACCACATCAAGGGTGTTGGCGTAATTTCACGCAAATACAACATACCCGTATACGCCAACGAGGCTACCTGGCAAGCAATGGCGCATCAGTTGGGCAAAATAAGTGATGATAATATACGGATTTTTGAAACAGGAAATTCTTTTAGTATTAATGAAATCCGTGTACATACTTTCCACACCCCTCACGATGCGGCCGAATCTGTAGGTTATGTTTTCGAAAATAAGGAGTGCAGAGTGGCGGTTGCAACCGATATGGGTTTTGTAACCGACGAGGTGCTGAATGCCATACAAGGATGCAACAGTGCATTGATTGAGGCGAACTATGACCCAAATATGTTGGAAATCGGCACATACCCCTATGAGTTGAAGCGTCGAATCAAAAGCAACACTGGGCATCTGTGCAACAACGACTCTGGGGCTCTTGCCCAAATTTTGGCCGAAAACGGAACAAGGGAAATTATTCTCGGCCACCTTAGCGAAGAGAATAACTTCCCACAACTTGCTCTTAAAACAGTAGAAAACTTTGTCTTTGGGGCTTGTAATCATGATGGGTGCCGTCTTTCGGTGGTAACCCGTGATGGAAATCTCCTTTCGGCTGTCTGATTTGATTAAACAAACTACACCTGTTTTATCTGAAGATATATATACACTTGCCCGGTCTTATAAGCTCGGCTTCGTTATCACCATTTGCTGCAAGAATTGATTCCTTTGACACGGAGTACCTTTTTGCTATATCCCAAAGTGTATCACCTTTCTGCACAAAATAAACTATCATTGACGGAGCTTTTGCAAGTGGTTGTTCCTTATCGCATTGGATTTCGGACACAACCTCCACTGTGCACGGTGCAACCGCCTTTATCCCTATGGAAACAATCGCCCTTACCTGAAGGCTTTTCCCGTCATTTATGGTGCAGTTTATGTGTTCTATCTCTGCTCTTGCATCGCAAACTGCCGTTTCGCATATTCCCGGCATGTCAAAGCAATGGCTGAATGGGATTATATGGGCAAACCCTGATATGGGAGAGTCCTCGTTTTCAGACATGTAAAGCAAAGTGCAACTTATATATCCGCTTACAGTTACAGTTTCATCGCTTATAACCACATTCTCTACAGTTGGTGTTGCCTCACAGTCGCAAAGCTTTTTTATATCGGGCAGATAATCCGGTATAATTATGGTTTCATTTGTTGTTACTTGAGCATTGGCACAACCAATCATTTTTTCAACCGAGTACTCGGTTTTTTTTGTTTCTACAGGATGTTTTATTCCGTAAGCATCCTCTATTGCTTTGCATTCTATCGTTTCAAAGGCACGAACAGTCGTCAATATTGAGATTTCGCAGCTTAACAGTTTTCTGTCCCCGTCGCTGTCCTGACAAACTTCATAGGAAATATCCTTTACACAATAGTCTATCTCTGCATTCATTCTTTCAGTTACTCCATCAATTTCCAAAGTTTCTGCAAATGGAATGATATGTTCCATAACATCAGGGCTTATGTTTCCTTCACCACAGTATAGTGTGCATATTTTCAACTCGCCCTTAACTTCAACAGATGCATCACCCGTACAAATGCTTGTGGTAGATGGTTTTGCCGAAATCTTTAATATTTCACATATAGCAGGCTTGCCGGCAGGAACTTCAAGTCTTTCCCTGATAATTATATCCCTGCTTGTATCAATTACGGGATTGTATAATTGGAGCAGCTTGCCTTGAACTTCAATAGGCTCTTCGTCATCAATTCCCGTTGCAAGCTCCACTTCCTTCACGCCCAAAAGTCGTGCCGACATTCCCACCTTGCTGCGAACACTCAACTTGCGGCTATTGACCAGGGTATATTCTGCAGGCTCGATTTCTGCATCAACACAAAGTTCCATTTCTTGTCCCGCGCCTTTTACATCTATAGAATGATTAAATTCGCGACTTGTTGAAATCGCCTTTACCGTTCCAGCTTCTGCATCTTCAGGGACATAAAGGATATTGATGTTTACTGTACCCTGAATGTAAATTTTATCCGCCTGAACATTTTTTTGGTTGATTACAACACTATTATCAACCTGAAGAACCTTTTT
>JAZNAJ010000197.1:0-7056 GCA_045586445.1 Clostridia bacterium
GAAACTCATATACATCGAGCCTTGAGTCGTTAATAAATTCATTAGGTATAATAGTGAAGTTTCCATTTAGTTTCATTAAAGTTTTCCTCCTTAAATTCAAATAAAAAAAACACAGAGTAGAAATTTTTACTCTGTGTTTTGGAATTGATATTGAATTTAGGACTGCGGTTCAAGTTCACAAAAAAGATATTTGACAGTAAACGATTCGCCGTCAAAAACCTTTGCTTTTCAAACTGCTGAAAACCGCATAAAATAACGAGATGACCTTACTTACAGTAAAATCATCTCGTTATTATGGTGACTCCTAGGGGATTCGAACCCCTGTAGCCGCCGTGAGAGGGCGGAGTCTTAACCACTTGACCAAGGAGCCATATAAACCCGCGAAAAATTTCGCGGGTTTGTTTGGTAGCGGTAACTAGATTCGAACTAGTGACACTACGGGTATGAACCGTATGCTCTAGCCAACTGAGCTATACCGCCACAGCTCGTCTATATTATCATAAATGAGGCTTGATGTCAATAGATTTTTCAAAATTTCTGAAAGAATTTTTAAATTTATTGACAAAGAACTCGAGGGAGTGTATAATTTTGGTATATAATGAGGATTTTATGGGTTTAAGTCGAAAAACAAAGTATATTTTACTTCGTATTGGGAGGAAATGCTGTGAATAATATTCCTGAAATTTTTGGAAGTTTGGTGTTTAACGAAACCACCATGAAAGAAAGGCTTCCAAGAGATATTTATAGAGCTCTTAAGAAAACAATAAGAGAGGGTGTCAGCCTTGACCGTCATGTTGCGGATATAATCGCATCGACAATGAAGGATTGGGCAATAGAAAAGGGCGCAACCCATTATACACATTGGTTCCAACCGATGACCGGCATTACTGCGGAAAAACACGACAGCTTTATCACGCCTGCCCCGGGTGGGAATGTTATAATGGAATTTTCGGGCAAAGAACTTATTAAGGGCGAACCGGACGCGTCAAGCTTTCCGTCAGGTGGTCTTCGTGCTACCTTTGAAGCGAGAGGCTATACTGCGTGGGACCCAACCTCTTATGTATTCATAAAGGATGGAACACTTTGCATCCCGACAGCATTTTGTTCGTACGGTGGCGAATCTCTGGACAAAAAAACACCGTTACTTCGCTCAAAAGAGACAGTCAGCAAGCAAGCGGTAAGAATACTTAAGTTGTTCGGCAAAACAGATGTAATCCGCGTTGTTCCCACAGTTGGTCCTGAACAGGAGTATTTCCTTATTGATAAAGATGTTTTTGAAAAACGCAAAGATTTGATTTATTGCGGCAGAACATTATTTGGAACGCCCGCGCCAAAGGGTCAGGAATTGGAAGACCATTATTTTGGCAAACTTAAGCCCAGAGTTTCAGAATATATGAAAGAACTGGACAGAGAACTTTGGAAACTTGGAATTTTGGCAAAAACCAAGCACAATGAGGCGGCCCCTGCTCAACACGAGCTTGCGCCAATATTTACAACAGTTAATATTGCAACAGACCACAATCAGCTTACAATGGAGCTTATGAAGGTGGTAGCAGAAAGACATGGTATGACTTGCTTGCTCCACGAAAAACCCTTTGAAGGCATCAACGGCAGCGGTAAACATAACAACTGGTCTTTGACAACCAACACGGGAGAGAACTTGTTTGAGCCCGGGAAATCCCCATACGAAAATGCTCAATTTTTGGTATTTTTGTGTGCGGTTATGAGTGCAGTCCACAAACATCAGGACTTGCTCAGAATTTCAGCTGCAAGCGCAGGAAATGACCACCGTCTTGGTGCCCACGAGGCTCCACCTGCGATTATATCTATGTTCCTTGGCGCTGAGCTTGAAGGCGTGCTTAAGGCAATAAAAGCCGACAGTGAGTACGAATCCTCAGGCAAGCAAACAATGAAGGTTGGCGTGAATGCCCTTCCTGCGTTTCCAAAGGATTCAACCGACCGAAACCGCACATCGCCATTTGCGTTTACAGGTAATAAGTTTGAGTTCAGAATGCTTGGTTCAAGTGCATCAATTGCGTGCAGCAATATTATGCTTAATACAATTGTGGCTGATGAACTTATGCTGTTTGCTGACGAGTTGGAAGGCAAAAAAGACTTTATTGGCGCAGTGCATACCCTTGTGAAACGAGTTATTTCGGAACACGATGCCATTATTTTTGATGGCAATGGATATTCTGATGATTGGGTGGAAGAGGCCGAGAAGAGAGGGCTTCTTAACCTCAAATCTACAGTAGATGCACTTCCATATTACATCCGCCAGGAGAATCTTGATTTGTTTAAACGACATGGTGTGTATAACGAAACCGAGATGAAGGCGCGTTTTGAAATTTTGCTTGAAGAATACTACAAGCTCGTTAATATCGAGGCATTGACAATGGTGGATATGGTCAAAAAAGATTATACTCCTGCAATATCTGATATACAAAAAGGTCTTTGCGATACAATCTTGGCAAAAAGAGCAGTATGCGAAGCTGTGCCTTGTGAAACCGAAAAGAATTTGCTTAAGAAGATTGCTGCGATTGCGGACGAAATTACCCAGGTTAATAATTCGTTGGATTCTGCCCTCAGCAGTATCCCCGGCGGCACAGCTCTTGATATTGCTACATATTATCGTGATATGGTCATACCCAAAATGGACAACCTGCGCAAACTGGTAGACACGGTAGAGGCGGAGTCAGACCGCGACCTTTGGCCGGTTCCTTCTTACGGTGATATAATATTCAGTATAAAATAATTGTTGACAAGACAAAGTTTTTAGCTTGGTAAAATTAAAAGCAAATACCTTCTATGGGGTGATGAAATAAAACCCATAGGGGGTATTTTTTAGAACATATTGACACAATTGAATAAAGGATATATCATTATATTAAGCAGTAGTATACAAGACGAATGGAAATGAAAAATTATAATGATAATTAAGAGTAAAAAGCTTTTTAATTATAAAAAATTTGAAAGGTTGAAAGATGATGAAAAGGTTTTTAAGTGCAGTTTTAGGGGTAACAATGATTTTTACAAACTTAATGGTTGTTTTTGCAATGCCGACTGAAACCGATACGGAAACAGGCGTACCGGAGTTTACTGTAATACATATTCCGTTTAAAGATGACGGACAGTACGATTTCGGTAAGGTCATTAAGGCGAGATATGTGGATACTAAAGAGCCTATTTCACTTTCTGTTACATACGCAGACAGACTGTATGCAACAGTCCCAAAAGAAAATGCCAACAGAAAAATAGAGGCATTTGAAACCAAACAAATAGAGTTTACTGATTATAGTAATGAGCATTATGAATTTCATAGTATGAAAGAACTGTCAAGAACAGGTGTAATCAAGGGCAATGATAAGGGCGAAGCACTTCCATTTGCAAACATCACAAGAGCAGAAGCAACTGCCATGTTGCTTAGGTTTTCAGGGTTACAGAAAATTCAAATGCAAGGAACAATAAGAATCTTTGATGATGTAACAAGTGATAAGTGGTATTACAGAGAAATTCTGTCTGCATATAATTATGGACTTGTAAAAGGTGACTCCGAAAACACATTCTCACCCGAAAGAGAAGTTACAAGAGAAGAATTTGTTACTATGGCATATCGTGCGGCAAAGATGACAAAGCTTGGCCTCCCCGGAATTGAAAACATCAATGCAGATGATAAGGACAAAATATCAGATTGGGCAAACGAAGCATACACAATGCTTGGAGATTATGTGGAAACTGATGTAGATAACACAGATACAGAGAACCCAAAACGGGTTATAAACCCGCAGGAAAAAGCTACAAGATACTTTGTTGCAGCGTTATTATATAATTTGGAACTTCGTTGTCAGGTTTATCCATCTCAAATCGCTGAACAGTTTGGTTTTGACAAGGCTATGCCTGTGATTGATGGTTCAACATCAACTTATCCGTTTACGGAAGCAGTGTACAGAAATCTTTTCTCAAATGGATATCTTCATCCGTCAAAGCCTGAAAAACATTCAAAGAGCCATGCAACATATCAAAGGCTTATAAATGGCGAGATTGATATGAGCTTCGCATCAGTTTATCCTGCCAGTGATATTCTTAAAATGGCAGAAGATAAGGGCGTGGAGTTGGAGCTTATTCCAATCGCCTATGACGCAATGATATTCTTTACAAACAAGGATAATCCAATAGAAGGCTTAACAACACAGCAGATAAGCAACATATATGTAAACGACGCTTATGAAAACTGGAAAGAGGTTGGCGGACCTGATGCCTTGATGTATCCGTATTGCAGGAATAATGATTCGGGCAGCCATGCACAAATGGAAAAGCATTTCTTGAACGGGAATGAAATTCACCCCGAAGTGCAGAAAGAAACCTCAATGACAATGTCTAATGTATTGACAGATGTTATGGGTGCAAAAACAGATGAGCCTCTAGGTTATGGTCTTGGTTACAGCATTTACTACTATTATCACAATATGGATGCTTTTTATAATACAAAGTCAGAACTTAAACTTCTTGCAATTGATGGTGTACATCCAACGGATGACACAATCGCAGATGGAACATACCCCCTTTCCAACAATACCTACATTGTAATCAGAAAGGATACACCAAAAGATAGCCCTGCACGCAAAATGGCAGAATTTATGCTTACGGAGTTGGGACAAACATGTGTAGAACAAGCAGGCTTTGGAAGGCTGATACCAAGAAGTGACTATTATTATATGGCAACAAACTACTCAAAGGAAGAGGTTGAAACCTTTGCAAAAAGCGTGAAGGAAATGGTACTTGCTAAATCATGGGTTCAGCTTGCAGAGGTTGTTTCTTATCCGATAACTATTGGTGGAGTTACATACCAAGACAAAGAAGAATTTGCAAAGGGCGATTTTGCAGGTAAACTTTCAGCAGAATTTTTTGAGGCAATAGAAAAAGAAGATTGCAATGCAATGTGGTTTAATTTTGAAGGCATTATGTTTTCCAATGGAGAAATCTGGATTGCAGAGGTTTTGAAAGATACCACTTCTAAGGGAGAATTAAAGGTAATATCTATTGGAACGGGGAAATAATATCGAGATATTAAAGGTGGCACTTGTATGGAAAATATAATAAGTACAGTTGTAAATCTTGTTTTTGGCTCACTCGGAGCTTTGATATGGGTACTAATCATTATTAGACTAATCAAGGATAGGTTCACTACCCTGAAGACGGTTAAAGCCATTGTTATAGACAAGAATACATATAAAGAACAAGTGGTATCAAGAATGCAGCCCACACATTCAAGACAGAGGTATGTTGTAATTTTTGATTGCAATGGCAAAAAGAAAAGCTTTTATGTGTCGGAGTTTTCCTATAACGGATATAGAAAAGGTGAAAAAGGTACTTTGACATACAAAGGCTCAAAGCTGATTGATTTTAGATGAATAAATAATTGAAAGAGGTATAGAGTAAATCTATGCCTCACAGACTGTCAAAATACTTGGTCTAGCGTGTACAGTTTACAAAAAATACTTTAGATTGGGATTCAATAGAACTATAAAGTTCAAAGGAGAATAAAAATATGCAATTTGTGATTACATTTTTAGAAGGGATTATATCATTCATATCGCCCTGTATGTTGCCAATGCTCCCAATATATATTTCATATGTTGCGGGTGGGAATGATAATAAGAAAAACACTTTTTTAAACGCACTAAGCTTTGTTTTGGGATTTACTATTGTTTTTACCGCACTGGGACTTTTTGCAGGAAGTCTCGGAACATTCTTATCAAGGCATCAAACAGTTGTAAATATCGTTTCAGGAGCATTGGTAATAATGTTTGGACTTTCGTATTTAGAAGTAATCAAAATCCCGTTTTTTAAGGGAATAAACGCAAAAATAAAAATCAATGGGGTGCTTTCGGCATTCCTGTTTGGGATAGTTTATTCCATAAGCTTAACCCCTTGCGTTGGTGCATTTTTAGGCTCGGCTTTGATGCTTGCATCCAGTACTGGCGGAGCGGTAAGGGGAACACTATTGCTATTGGTATATTCTTTAGGTCTGGGGATACCATTCGTGTTTTCGGCAATCTTAATCGACAAGATGACGGGTGCGATTTCCTTTATCAAAAAGTATTACAGAGTGATTAATCTTTTATGTGGAATTTTCCTGATTATAGTGGGTATATTTATGATAACGGGATTTATGAATGTAATCCTTTCAATATTTAGTTAAGGGGTAAAAGTATGGATAAAAAAGTTAAACTAATAATCGGGTTTGTAACCTTTGCTCTTGTGATTGCTCTTGCAGGAGTGGGTTATAACTATCTTTCAAAAGATTATAACCAGAAAATCATTCAAAGTGAGGAGGTAAAGCCTCAAAAAGAACTTCAAAAGGCACCCGATATTACAGTACTTGACAAAGAGGGAAATGAGGTAAGATTGTCCCAAAAGTTTGGGAAGCCCATTGTAGTTAATTTTTGGGCGACCTGGTGCGGACCATGTAAGTCTGAAATGCCTGCCTTTGACAAGTTATATACAGAGTATGGCGACAGGGTAGAATTTATGATGGTAAATCAAACAGATGGAGCTCGTGATACAATCGAAAAAGTCAACGAGTTTATTAAAGCCGAGGACTATGAGTTCCCTGTGTATTACGATATCAATAACGAGGCCTACTATGTATATGGAGCAAGCAGTATCCCTGCAACACTTTTTATCAATCAAGAAGGAAAAATCGTTCAAGGTATACTTGGCGCAATGAACGAAGATATGATTAGGACTTATATAGAAAATATGACAGGAGGCAGTAACTGATGGCGATTACATTAAATCCCGACAAAGAGATTGTCAAGACCGTAAAGGAAGGCTTAAAACGAACTGGCGAATATTGCCCATGCGTAAGGGTGCAATCGGAGGATACAAAGTGTATGTGTAAAGAGTTTAAGGAACAGATAAAGGACAAAGAATTTGAAGGTTTTTGCCATTGTATGCTCTACTATAAATCCAAAGATTAAAAAAGAAAATAATATTTTTTCTTGAAAAATCAGGCGTTTTATGATATAATGAGTTTGCGAAGCAAACTCAATG
>JAZNAJ010000198.1:0-4206 GCA_045586445.1 Clostridia bacterium
TCTTCCTAAGACCGCTTGGCCTCCGACTTAACGAGCATCTTAAGACTCACAAGAAGGATCACCACTCAAGACGCGGTCTTCTTAAGATGGTTGGTGTTAGAAGAAGCTTCCTTAACTATCTCATGAAGAACGATATCAACAGATACCGTGCAATTGTTGAGAAGTTAGGTCTCAGACACTAAAATACAAATTTTTAAGTCTTTGCCCTTTTGGGGCAAAGACTTAATTTCGTATTTCGGCAAGTGAAAAAACAGAAAAATAATTAAATTTTATTATAAAAAATAAGGGCGTTTGCGACTTTAGCAGTTAGAAATATGCTTTTTATATGAGAGAAAGCCTTTTTCTAAGTGCTAAAAATGCAGACCTCTTAAACTCAAAGGAGGAAAACGAATATGAGTAGAATTTTTGAAACAGAAGTAGCAGGCAGAAAACTTAGTATTGAAGTCGGCAAAGTTGCAGAGCTTGCAAATGGCTCGGTTATCGTAAGATATGGCGATACAGTGGTTATCACCGCTGTTACCGCTTCGGCAAAACCCAGAGATGGCATTGACTTCTTCCCTCTCAGTATTGATTATGAGGAAAGAATGTATGCTGTAGGCAAAATTCCCGGTAGCTTTTTAAAGAGAGAAGGAAGACCTTCTGAAAATGCAATTCTTACCGCAAGAGTTATCGACAGACCTATGCGTCCACTTTTCCCCAAGGATTTAAGAAATGATGTGTCTATCGTTTCAACTGTTATGTCTGTTGAACAGGACAATGCTCCTGAATTTTGTGCAATGATTGGTTCATCGGCAGCAGTTTCAATTTCGGACATTCCTTTCAATGGTCCAATTGCAGCCGTATATGTTGGCTTGGTTGATGGCGAGTTTATTATTAACCCAACAGTTGAACAAAGAGAAAAGAGCGACCTCAACCTTACTGTTGCAGGTAGCCTTCAAAAGGTTGTTATGATTGAAGCAGGCGCAAACGAAGTTCCTGAGGATACTATGTTTGACGCAATTATGTTTGCTCATGAAGAAATCAAAAAGATTTGCACATTTATCAAGGGTATTCAGGATGAAATCGGCAAACCCAAGTTTGAATATGACCATATCACAGTAAACGAAGAAGTATTTGATGATATTTCTGAATTTGCTATGGATATGGTGAAGGAAGCACTTGATACTGACGACAAGACTGTCAGAGATGAAAGACTTAAGGTTGTGTACGAAAAAGTTTATGCAAACTTTGAGGAAAAGTACCCTGCAGAAGAATATGCTCAGGATATTGAAGATGCACTCTACAAGTTACAAAAGACAATTGTAAGGCGTTGGTTGCTTGATGAAGGCAAGCGTGTGGATGGTCGTGCTATTCAGCAACTCAGGCCCCTTGCATCAGAGGTTGGTCTTTTGCCTAGAGCTCATGGTAGCGGTCTTTTCAAGAGAGGTCAAACCCAGGTTATGACAGTTGCAACACTTGGTGCTTTAGGCGATGCACAGATTATTGACGGTCTTGATACTGAGGAATACAGAAGATACATTCACCACTATAACTTCCCATCATACAGCGTTGGGGAAACAAAACCTTCAAGAGGCCCCGGCAGACGCGAAATAGGTCATGGTGCTTTGGCTGAACGCGCACTTGTTCCGGTTATTCCTTCAGAAGAAGAATTCCCGTACGCAATCCGACTTGTATCTGAAGTTCTCAGCTCAAATGGTTCTACTTCACAGGGTAGTATCTGCGGTAGTACACTTGCACTTATGGATGCGGGTGTTCCTATCAAGGCCCCTGTTGCAGGTATTTCTGTTGGTCTTGTTACCGAAGGTGAAAGATTTATAACAATCCTTGACATTCAAGGCCTTGAAGATTTCTTTGGCGATATGGACTTTAAGGTTGCAGGTACCAAAAAGGGTATAACAGCTATCCAGATGGACCTTAAAATTGATGGACTTACTCCGGAAATTATTAAGAATGCTCTTAAAGAAACAAGAGATGCAAGATACTATATTTTGGATGAAGTAATGTTAAAGGCTATCCCTGAAGCTCGTGCTGAAGTTTCACAATATGCTCCAAAGGTTATCAATATTGAAATCCCGGTTGACAAGATTCGTGATGTCATTGGTTCAGGCGGTAAGGTAATCCAGAAAATAGTTGCTGATACCGGTGCAAAAATTGATATTGAAGAAGATGGAAGAGTGTTTATTTCAGCTCCAAATGCTGAAATGGGTGAAGCAGCAAGAAAAATAATCGAAGGAATAGTGAAAGAACCGGAAATTGGCGAGGTATATGACGGTAAAGTTGTCAGAATTATGGATTTTGGTGCTTTTGTTGAGTTCCTTCCGGGCAAAGATGGTCTTGTTCATATTTCAAAGCTTGACAAGTCTCGAGTTGAAAAGGTTGAAGATGTAGTCAATATAGGCGATGACATTAAAGTTCAAGTTATCGAAATTGACAAAATGGGCAGAATTAATCTTAAAAGAATTATTGAAGACTAATTTATAAAAGTTCAAATAGCCACGCAACGATTATGGGTTGTGTGGCTATTTTTTTAACCTCAGATTTATTTGGCGAAAATTTGTCAATAATGTTTATATGAGGTGATAATATGCGTGTAACAAGGTATATAAATGGCAACAAGATTGCAAATCCGCTCAATGAGAAAACAATAATCAAAAACGATTTGATTTCTGCAACAATTCAGAGGGTAAATAGAAGAATTAAAAACAATGTTGGGCTTATTACAGATATAGCGGAAGAGAATAAATTATGAGTAGAATTTCTGCTATATATATAAGAGTTTCAACGGATGCACAAAGAGAAGAAGGGTATTCAATTGATGCGCAAAAAGAAATGCTTACTGCTTATTGTGTATCTAAAGGCATAAAAAAATATGAATATTACATTGATGGTGGCTTTAGTGGAAGTAACATTGAACGCCCGGAACTTAAACGGCTTATAGATGATGTAAAAAAAGGAAAAATAGGGTGTGTTCTTGTCTATAAACTTGACCGCCTTTCAAGAAGTCAAAAGGATACCCTGTATTTGATTGAAGATGTTTTTAATCCCAATAATGTTGATTTTGTATCCCTTAACGAAAGCATGGATACTTCCACACCCTTAGGCAGACTTATGCTTGGGATATTGTCGGCATTCGCCCAGCTGGAAAGAGAGAACATCCGTGAAAGAACAAGTATGGGTATGAAAGAACGAGTTAAAAACGGATATTGGATGGGTGGAGGGCGCGTGCCATTCGGGTACGATTATGATGCAGAAAAGGGCATATTAGTACCAAATAAAGATGCGGAAACAGTAAGAAAGGTTTATGACCTATACCTAAGCGGATATTCTACAAATGCGATTTCCAGAATGCTTAATTTAAGTTATGAACGATTGGCGCGACAAATTTTAACCCGAAAAACAAATGCAGGGGTTATAGTGTATAATGGCGAAGAATTTAAAGGGTTGCACGAACCTATAGTAAGTCTTGAAACATATGAAAAGGCAATGCAGATGATGCTGGAAAGGTCGGATAAGCGACAGAGCGATGCAGGGTACCTTTTAACGGGAATAGTGAAATGCGGATATTGTGGTGCCAGAATGCGTTATCAGAAATGGGGCAAAAATGGATACAAGCTTGTATGTTATTCAAAGGACAAAAGCAAACCACATATGGTAAAAGACCCTGATTGTAAGAATGAGGGAATTTGGGCGGAGGATTTGGAAAAAATAGTATTAGAGGATTTACTTTCGATAGGGATTAAAGAAACCGAAAACAAAAGTGGAGAAACACAAAGCGTAATTGATATTTTAAAAGAAAACGAGAAAAAGCAATCGGATAAATTACGAAGGTTGTATTTATTATATGCTGAGGATGAAGATGATGAATTAAAGAAGGCAATTGATGATGTGAAAAAATCATTGGCTTCGGTTAGAAATCAGATTCAGCGGGAAGAAAAGGAGCAAATAATCTCAAATAAAAACAAGAAATTGATGCATCAACTTAAAACGCTTAGAGAGAGTTGGGAATTTATGACAAGAAAAGAACAAAAAAATATAGTTTCAAGTTGCGTTTCACAGATTTTGGCTACCGAGAATGATGTGAAAATTTATTATAAGTTTATGTAATTTCACCAAGGTACATTCATCGGCACTGCGTATGTTGAAAATTTTACGCCATGAGAGGTGTCAAAGTTGTCCAGCGCCTTTATAAGGCCGATACATCCAACC
>JAZNAJ010000199.1:0-1712 GCA_045586445.1 Clostridia bacterium
GAGGGCAAGGCGACCACGAAAAGGTGGGTGCCCACGAGAGCGAGTAAGACCTTGACCCAATGACCCGACCGCAAGGTGTTCGCATTTGCGGGATATAAATGTGAACCAGTGCCGCAAGGGTTGAAGTAATAGCGGCTTATGTGCGATACAATACCCACTATTCAATTAAGATCGTGAGAGCCAAAAGGGCAGAAAGGAAAATGAAAAATGACTTGGACTTAGATTTAGGGTGCGGCGACCCGACCCAAGACGCCTACATCCTGCCGCAAGTTCAGTAGACTGGCTGAAAACTGCGGAAAGGTGAATTGTATACCGGATTGAAAGACCTCTTGCGGGCAGTCCCGCAAGGGGCAATTTTTTTTTATTTTTTTTCAAAAAACCTATTGACAAATGGCTACGCCTATGCTATAATGTAATCAAGATAAAGGAAAGGAGATCAAAACAATGTTTGATTACAATCAGATTAACGATTACGCATACGAGAAGGCTCTGGCTGAGTTTTGGGATTGCCCCGAAGCAATGCTTGAAGAGGAGTGGCCCGATGACCTGTGGGACGAATAATCCCACAGGTTTTTTTAATGATCCTATACTTTAACGATTTAAAGTGTGATGCGTCGGCCGGGGCCGGACCTCACGCCCGCACACAGTAATTATACCATAGGCTCAACGATTTGTCAATAGGTAATTTATACAAAATAAAAATAATAATTTATCCCAATTTTGGGCATTTTGCCTATTGCATTTTGCTTGCAGATGTGTTATCATTAGACCATAGAAAAGGACATGAAGTCCAAGAGAAAAGGAGAATGACAAATGAGTGGTAATGTAGCAATAGTAGTAATAGTTGCAATCTGGCTTGCGGCAGTGCTGATTGCGGGCGGTCTGGCAAGTATCGGCATGGGCGATACCAAGTGGAAGAAATAAGGGGTTGACAAATCGCCAACCCCATGCTATAATAAAGTATAACTTAAATAAAGGAGATAAAAACAATGATTAAAAATGTTGATGAAATTGTAAAGATGACCCTTGAAGCTGACAAGCAGAAAGCTATAAAACGCCACGAAACCACAATGGATTACATCAATAATGCCTTGGCTCAGGCGATTGAAAAAGCTGCCAAAGATGGACAGGTTAGTATAAAAGTCCGTGTAAGTGAAAAGGTTAGTCGTGAGCTTATTTCAAGAGTTGTAAATGCTGCGGGTTATAATGTCACAATAAAAGGTTATGACATTTCTATTTGCTGGCTTAATAAATACATTACCGCAAAAGCAGCAGAAAGGGGTTGACAAACTCAACCCCCTATGCTATAATTAAGGTACAAAGAATGAAAGGAATTGATACAAATGAAAAAGAACAAAGAGTATAACAAGATGTTCAAAAAGACTGGTGAAGAACTTCAACAGTATCTTGCCTTTAAACGCAAAGGCTCAAAGGTAGAAAACAAAAAGGGCAAAGGCTCCTACAATCGCCAGAATTTCAAGAAAGGGGAATGATACAATGAAAATCCAGATGACTAAACACGCACAGTATGACCGCTTTAATCGGCTGTCCGCAATCCTTGACCACATTGAAGTTGGTGAAGTGGTTGCCAAGGTAGCTGACCCGTATGGACGAGATACAATCCTAAATCTCACTTCTACTGGAATAGTCCTTGTAGTTGGTAACTATGATAAAAAGATGATAGCTCGTTATCTTATCAATAGACAGAAGCT
>JAZNAJ010000200.1:0-4249 GCA_045586445.1 Clostridia bacterium
TTGTAGAAAACTCCCGTGTACATCGACTTATATCGGTCAATAATCCGCTGAGAAAGTGACGGGTTGTCTTCCAACAGGAAATGCAAGCGGATTGCATTATGCTTTTTCGGCTGACATACCCACTCTTTGTAAAACCAATGCTGTGGCGATGCAGGGTTGCAGTTAAACCACAACTTTGAGCCATCAACAGAACAACGGGCGCAAGCCTGCTCCACGAAAGAACGGGGTTGCAAGGCTACCTCGTCCAGCAGGACACCTGCAAGGGTTCGACCCTGTATCAAACTGAAACTGCTTTCATCTTTGCCACCAAATACCTCGAAAATGTTTTCGTGTCTACCATCGGACACCACAAGAATTTTGTCCGTCCGTTTCCATTGTATGCGGTACTTATCCTTTGCATAAGTCAAGCCGATGTATGGCATTATGAGGTTCTTTACGGTGCTGTCAACGGTCTTTCCGCAAATGCCAAACCGCTGATTATTGTATCGGCGCATTGCATCGTCAACAAATGACAGCATCATAAAGACGGTTTTACCGCTACGGATTGCTCCGTCACATATGATACAGTCAAAATTTGTGTATGGAAACGCCATAATTCTTTTCTGTTTTTCACTTATCGGCATATTCCCACCTGTAACCGCCAGCAGTGTTGTATTTTGGTACTTTATTGCAACATTTGGCTATGTGTGAATGATATATGCCCAAAACCCTTTCGGCTTCTCTTGTCGAGTTCCACACAGCCAAAAAATTTCCGTCCAAGTCATATTGAATAACGGATTTTCTTTTAAGTTCAGCGGCTTTTTCTACTGCACACATTATGTTTTCCAAATTCTTTTGGTAATATTCGGGGTTTTCTGACAAGAAACGCTTTCTTGAAGCACTCATTTTGTCTTTTGTTTCTTCCGATGCCCTTTTTCCAGTGTGCGCCTCTCTTAATTTTTGTTTCGTACTTTCTGCAAGGCTTGAACACTGACCCCCGCTTTCGATGTTATAACCAAAGTTCTTATTATTTGTCTTGTGCTTTTTAATCAATTCTTTTTCAATTTCACAAGCATCATTTTTTGAAAGATCATCAAACAATACTATATGCTCTATGTTTTCCCATCCGTACTTTTTAATGGCACGGTACATATATTCGTTTCTTGCGTATCCGTTCCCACCGCCCCATCTTAATTTCGGCTCTTGCCTTGTAATTCCAATATACGCCTTTCCGTTGGGGAAGATGTGCATATAAACTTTATAATTTTTCTCGCTTTTCTGCATAGGCTTCCTCAATTCTCTTTTTGGCTATGTTAAAATAACCCTCATCAAGCTCAATGCCGATAAAGTGGCGGTTTGTGTTTATGCAAGCCACACCCGTGCTACCGCTACCCATAGTGAAATCAAGGACAGTTTCGCCCTCGTTTGTGTATGTGCGGACAAGGTATTCAAGTAAGGCAACGGGTTTTTGTGTCGGGTGCAGTCCTTTTGCTCTGTTGAATTTCAAAATGCTTGTTGGGTATCTTGTGCCGTCGTTGTCTTTAACATAATGGGTTGACTTTCCGTGTACCTCCGCATCGGGTGCAAAGTGACCTTTGTATGGTTTGCCCTCTGTCATTTGCGGAATGTATGTGTTTTTGCAATCTTCTTTATATTGCTTTTTTATTTCTTCAAATGGAACTTGAAAAAATCCTGTGCTTTGCAGTTTTTTATAGTTTTCTTCCGATGGTATGCAAAACTGCGACCCATTTGTGAAATAATGGCTTGCCATATAATTCCCAAGCAACTCTCTGATTTGTTTTGAGTTTAGTCCGCTTTTTTTCTTTTCGGACTGAAAATACTCTTTCAAAGATTGATAGGCATTTGTTGTATCGTCTGTTGGTGCTTGAAAAAACACACTTATATTTTCGTGCTTTTTCATTGGTGCAATTTTTGCTTGCAATCCGCTTGAACCCTGTTCTTTCTCCCAAATCCAATCGTATTTGTACCATTCAATATTGCTTGCCCTTAACAGACTTGAAAAAGGCTCGCTACCAAAAAGAACGATTGCACCGCCCCTTTTGACAATTCTCTTTAACTGCTCCCACATCGGCTCATACGGAATAACGCTGTCCCACTTGCAAGCCGTTGTGCCATACGGAGGGTCAGTAAGCACCAAATCCACCGAGCCATCGGGAATGTTCTTCATAAATTCAAGGCAATCACCTTGCCATAATTCAATCGGTTTCATTCTGCATCCTCTCCGCTTCTTCCCTCAATGCCTTGCTCAACGGGTCTTCTTCTCGTTTCGTTTCGCCGTACTTGTAACCGCCTGCCATATACCGCTTCATAAGACTGTCGCCGGCTTTCAATCGGTCAGAGAGAGAGGCATCCAAACCAAATTGATCTTTTACCTCTCCACGCATAACCGCCGTATAAAACTCGATAACCTCGTTCGCATCGGCAACACGCTTTCGTGCTTGTTCTTCCATCCGCTCCGCTATATAAGCAGAAACATTAGGGTTTTTTAGTGTTTTTGCAGCATTTTCTCCCACATTGTTTTCGCTATATCCTGCCCTCTTTGCGGCTTCCGTTGCGTTTCCACATTCGATGTAGTAATCAGCGAAAGCCTGCTGTTTTGGAGTGAGTGCCAATTACTCACCTCCATTCAGTAAATCGGCAAGGAAGTTGACAACATCGACCATACGGAATGTTTCAAGCAAGGTTACATTTTGCATTTTATCGTCAATTTTTACTTTCTCTTTCAATACATATTTCGTACACATCTTTTCCAATTTTTCGGAATAGAATTGATTTTGGTTAATAGTAATATATCTTCCGTTCATAGTGAGTGCCTTTTGGAGTTTGTTTGCGATTGATTTCAGTTTTGCCATCCAGCCTCACCTCCAAACAGAAAAATAGTGCATACAAACAGTTTCCCATCTATATACACTATTTTATCAATTATTTTTATTTGTGTCAACATTGCGTCTTTTTGTACCTATAAAATGGAAGAATTTGCCCTGCTCTACGGTTTGCATTTATTTTGTTAATTCGTTCTTTCCATTCTTTATACTTTGTGCAATTACTATGACATTGTGGCGCCCTTTCTCCACAATCTTTGCAGGGCGCTATATTAACCGCAATCATCTTGCTCCTCTTTTTCAAAATAATTAAAAGTATTTTTATTTTCTCTTAGCGGCAAGTCATTCATTTCGGGCATTGTGTTTTCCATCAACATTGCTCCGAGAATGTTAAACGCCGCGGCGGCAAGGTGGTCTTCGTCATCCATACCGCACTGATATTTTGCAAGGTGCCTACAGGCTGAGTCAATAAAACTTGAAACAGGAATGCCTTTGCGAAAATTCCATCGCTGATACTTTTGCGCCCCCATCTCATAATGTTTTGACAACCTCAAGATAGACTCCCAAGGTATACTTGCCATGTCGCCTTTGCCCTGGTGCATATCTCTTTCTGCTCCGGTGTTAAACTGTGTGCGCTGTCCCGAGTCTTTAATCATTCTTAACCCCCGTTATTAATTCACTATATGGCAAATTACAAATCCAATCACAAAATAGATGCCATTCGTCTAGCTTGTGGTTTCTGCGACTATCAAAAATATTGTGCAAAACCTCATAATTCAGCATAATTGTACGCTTTTGATTATATGAGCTAGGGAGCAACTGAATCATCTGCCACCAATCATTTTTTGATTTTGTCTCAAGATAATTAACGCGCGCAACATTTAAAGCTTTAACAGTCAATTCTAAAGATTCAAGTGCAAAATCATTCAAATGCTCAATGCTAAAATCTTCCGAGACAAATTCTTTTGAATGAATTTTATGCATTGTGCTACAACTGTTTGATACAGTGCCTAATTTATAAGTGTCAAACTCTTTCCACCAATATAATGGCGCGGTAATGTCCGTCAATACGGTTATCATACGCCTGTACTTAGCATGTACCGGGCCGGCAGCAACAAGCTTTAACATAAGCTCCCTGTCTGTATCACCAAGAAAAAAACTATAATCAGCAGTTTCTAAAGTTTCAGGGTCCTCAATCTGTGTAATGTAACTATCAGACTTGTCCCAGCTATTCATGGGATTGCGCATACCATTTATAATAATCTGCCATTGGCTAGGCGACGGGAGCACAGTGTTTTCTATTTTTATCATCTTTTCCATTCTCCTTTGCTGTAATCAAATTCTGGCAAAAACTCATACCGTGTCAAAAAACTATCATATTTTTCTTTTCCGTAAATTCTCGCAAGTTCTTCATCCATTTTGTCCCG
>JAZNAJ010000201.1:0-2136 GCA_045586445.1 Clostridia bacterium
AGGAAGACAATAGTAGGCCTCAACTCCTTGGCTCACAGAACGACATGGCTACGATCCGACTTAGAATATTTTAGCTAGGCGAATTTTTTTTGACATAAAAAGAAAACAGATGTTTTCAAATGCTTTGGCGATGTGTTTGTAGATGACAATGTTGCCATGGGCGAGTTTTTTTGAATATTTAAAAAATATATCAAAGAAATCCGGCTTTGTATACAGCTTATGACAAGCCCAAATACCAAGTTCTCTGCCACCAATCACTGTGTGAAAGTAGATTTCCAGAATTGGTCGAATGAGGTTGCTGGGATATTAAAGGTAGACAAATCTTTGTTTGAGGCAAACTTCCATTTTTTATATCGATGATGTACTATTACGGTATGACAGGTGATGAGGATGGAGCAAAAACTCAAAGATTTGCACTTTATGATATGGTAAAAAAATTCTAATAGCTCTATTCGAAATGAGGTACTACAATCAATGAACCAGCCCGAAAATACTTTCCACACTCAGACAGGGGCAAAACCCTCTGTGGATAGACCTTGGCTCAAACACTATCCGACAGAACTTCAAAATCAACTCTGTTCAGATGGTACAATTTATGAATTTTTGAAAAAAACTGTCGAGTCTTACCCTGATGGAGCAGCACTCCATTATTACGGACGGGACTTTTCATATAGAGAATTTTTACAGCAGGTTGACAATGCCGCAGCGGCTTTTGCTGCGATGGGGATTAAACCCGGCGAGATTGTTTCATTTGTTTCGGTTTCAGTTCCTGAAACGGTATTTGCAATGTATGGTCTTAACAAAATTGGTGCGATTTCAAATTTCATTGACCCAAGAATGGATGTCCGCCGCATTGCAGACAGTATTAAATTGGCAAAGTCAAAAACCCTTGTATTTTTAAGTATAGCATTGCCAAAGATTGAACAAATATATAAAGAACTTGACCTTGAACATATAATTATGCAAACAGCATCTGATTCGCTGAAATTTTTGACAAAGTTTGGATACAAACTTACCAAAAAACCACCCAAACTTCCAAATTGGAAAAACGTTATCTCGTGGAAGACTTTTATTAAGATGGGCAAATCAAATGTTGTGGATGTTTTTCATCCAATTGATGATTTGGCGATTATCACTTATACAGGTGGCACAACAGGTCATCCCAAGGGCGTTATGCTGACCAACCGTGGACTGAACGCCATGGCAGACAGTTTCAGATGCTCAGGGGTTGACCATGATTGGGGCGACAGATTTTTGGACATTATGCCAATCTTTGCATCCTATGGGGTGGGATGTGGCTTGCATCTGCCAATTGCAATGCGATTTAAAAACATACTTATCCCTGATTTTTCTATTGACAGGATAGCAAAGCTGGTTAAAAAATACAAACCACACGCTATGATGGCAGTGCCATCATTCTATGACAGATTGATGGCAGACCCAATTATGAAGGATGTTGACCTTTCGATGCTCAAAACCACCGGTTGCGGTGGCGACACAATGAATCCCGGCTTGCAAGAGAGGTTTAATCAGTTTCTTAAAGACCATGGTGCAAAGTATTCTCTTAGCCAAGGCTATGGCATGAGCGAAACTTCCTCGGCAACAACTGCTTGCTTTTCTGATACATACAAAGACGGCAGTGCAGGTATACCGCTTCTTGCGGCAACTATGGGTATATTCGACCCGGAAACGGGCGAAGAACTTCCTTGCGGTCAGGAAGGCGAGATTTGTGTAACAGGGGACCTTATTATGAAAGGCTACTTCAATGACGAGGAAGAAACAAATGCTGTAATGCAAACACACAGCGACGGCAAGGTTTGGGTTCACAGTGGTGACCTTGGTTATTTAGATGATGATGGATTTCTGTTTATTAATGGCAGAATAAAACGAATGATTATCCGATTTGACGGACACAAAATATATCCCACAATTTTGGAAAGTGTACTCTCTCAGTACGAAAAAACAACTTTGTGCGCAGTGGTGGGCGTTAAAGATCCAAGTAAAAACCAGGGCGAGCTTCCGGTTGGGATAATTAAACTTGATGATAATTATACCGAGGAAGAAAAGGCTGTTATCAGAAAAGAAATCCTTGAAATGTGTTATGAGGTCTGTGAAGAACGAGGAAGTCGGAGGCCA
>JAZNAJ010000202.1:0-3729 GCA_045586445.1 Clostridia bacterium
TTGTTCATAGCTTTTTCCTTTCAGATAGTGTTTTGTTAATTCTATCACAAAACAGTGAAAAAAGCAAGATGCGTATCAAATAAAAAGGAAAAACTCTTGACAATGAGGTTGTCGTTGTGCTATAATATCTTGTAGTTTTGCAGGTGTGGCGGAATTGGAAGTTTTTCACCGAGCGCTGCCGGTGGCAGAGTAAGCGAAGGTGAAAAAGGCGCAGCGACAGGAGCAATGCGAGAAGACGAAGCAGTGCGACAATGTCGCAAGTGTCACGCGAAGTACGCGGCTGCCACGATAAAAATAAAATTGTTATTCAGGAAAAATTAATATATGCAGGTGTGGCGGAATTGGCAGACGCGTACGGTTCAGGCTACGCCACCTCGGTGATTAAATAGGTTAAACCAGATTTATCCGTTTAATATGTGAAGATTAAGCACTTTTGCTCCTCCTCGGGTTACCTCTCCCGTGTAAAAATTAAGGGGTTAAAACTAAATATGCGGATATGGCGGAATTGGCAGACGCGCATGGTTCAGGTCCATGTGAAAGCGATTTCATGCAGGTTCAAGTCCTGTTATCCGCACCAATTTTCAAAGTGCTTACGAGTTTTTCGCAAGCACTTTTTCTTTGCTTAATTCTGCTTACACCGCTATCGGTTTGTAATCACCATTGTGTGCCAGCTTTACATCTCCGTTTTCGGCGAATACCTCTCCATACTCATTAAATGGTCCGTTTATCACTATGACTACTGCAATCTCACCGTCTCCCACATCCAGAATCTGAATTTCCTGAACCAGAAGTCTTAAGTTTACGTTACTGATTGCACCCTCTGCTACGATGCTATCGAGCATATCGATGTTTTCCTTGATAGCTTTTCTTCGTTTCTTTACTGTTTCTTCAAGGTTTATCAGCTCATTAATTTTAACCTTAAGGTCTTCAATCTGTGCCTTCTTTTTTTCAAGCATTCTGTCATAAGTGGCACGGTTTTCCTTATCGTTAATTCTCTCCATCAGTATGTTTTCCACATCTATTTCGAGATTTGATACAGCAGTTCTCATTTCAGCTATCTGCTTTTCTGTGCCTGCCTTATTCCGTAACCACTTTTTAACATCGGCTTCTATAGCAGTCCAATTCTTCTCCGACTCGGATTTCAGCCTTAATATTTCCTTATAGACTAAGTTATCCAAATCCGCCTCCTGAATTCTGTGTGAGGTGCAATAGCCTTTGTAGCGATGATAACCATTGCAGACATATTCAACTCGCTCAGGCTTGTCTCTCCATCTGCGAATCTTTGCCACGAAGGTGCAACCGCAATCTCCGCACTTTAATAACCCTGTGTATCGATGATATGGTTTTCCGCTTGAAGCTCTGACCTTAGTTTCCTTTTTAGCTTCAATCAGTTTTTGTACCTTATCCCATATTTCCTTTGGAATTATTACGGGTGCAAAGTTTTCGTGCCTGAATTGTTCTTCTGTCGGAACCTTATGTCTGATTTTCTTTGCCTTATCGCTTTCTTCTACATGGCATATCAGCGTTCCTGTATAGAACTCATTTGTAAGCACTCGCTTGACTGCAGTTGAATCCCACAGGTACTTAAGGGTTATTGCAGGTTTATTATAGCCTTGATTTTTATCGTTGTATAGCTTTTGATAATATGACGGCGATTTCTTGCCATCTTTATTCAGCTTTTCCGCAATCGCCTTAAAGCCGAAGCCATCAAGATACATTGAATAAATTTCTTTAACTATACCTGCAGGCTCATTCTTGATTATGATTTTGCCGGAGTTCTTATCCTTGTAGTAACCCATAGGTGGCATATTGCATATGCCCTTGTCCTTTTGCTTCTGACGATATCCGTATCTTATCTTTTTGCTGACATCTCTTGCATACATATGATTCATAAACTGACTCATTTCCATACGGAATTCATCATCTGTGTTGAAACTGTCGGTGTTGTCTGTTATGCTGATTACTCTTATACCCTTGCTTCTTAAGTATTCGATGAACATAGAAGTCTGGATTTTCTCTCTGCCAAGTCTTGACAAGTCTTTTACCAACACTACATCCATCTTATGCTCTTCAGCCGCTTTACAGATTTCATCGATTCCATTTCTCTGGAAGGTCATTCCGCTGACATTGTCATCATAGGATTCTCCTACAAATATGTGACCTTCCCGTTCTATGTAATCCATAAGAATTCTGCGTTGATTTTTGAGTGAATTCATTTCCTTGTCTTCATCTCTTGACAGTCTGTAATAAATCCATATTCTCCATGCTTGCATTATGTTCATAAATAATTACCTCCTTTCAGCAACAAACAATACCATACTAATTTCAATATATCCAGCAAAACATTTACAAAAGCTCTAAAGGTTTTTTTACCTTTATTTTAGCCTTAATGTCATCCCTATACATGCGCTCCGCAATAATCTTAAAACCCTGTTCCAAAGTTAATTTTTCCATTTCTTTTATGGTTTCAATAACATAAACCGGGTTTCTGATTTCCTCAACTGTAAATCTTGTGTAAATATATGTTTTCATAATTCGTAGCTCCTTCCTTATTGGTTAGCTGCAGCAGGCTTTTCCTGCTCGCAACTTTTTTCGTGGGTTTCAAATTTATGACCTAAATAATCAAAAATCGTTGCCCTTAAAAATTTGTTATACTCTTCATTTGTTCCGTTATATACATACATAACTTCCCTGATTCTCGGATAATCACTTTTTCTCGGCATAAATATGCCCCCCTTTCATTATTACACTTAGCACCGACTTCCGCTACAGTTCCTGACCTCCTGCCTTGCTTGACACCGACATCGTGTTTGCATCTCTTGGTGCGCTCATATCGTGGCGTCACTTCCCCGAGAATGTATCCCTTGCGGTACGGCTATTTAGTTTTAGAAAATTAACTGTATATCAAGTAGATTTTACAACTAAATTATAACAAGTCGTTGACAAGCCGTCAATCTTTTTGTATAATGTTTTTGTAGTAATGTATATTTTACAAAAATAAACAAGTTTGCATTTTCCAAAATAAGGTGGTGTATGAAGTGTCAAAAAAGAGACCAAGATATGTTTTTGAATCAAATGACAAAGGCGCTAAATTTGACTATTTTGAAAACGAGATAATGACTCCCGACAATAAATATTTTTTAATTACCGTTGATCCTGCAAAGGATGACTATGCTGTAAACAGTAATTTATGGGTTAGAAATAAACTGAGAACATTTCCGAAAATGAAAGAAAAGTATGCTATCGACTCAAAGGAATCTGAGGAGAGAAAAAGTAAAATTCAAGTTCTGCGAGAAAAGTTTTCTTCAAAATTTGAAATTGATTTCAGCAGTAGAGAGCATTTGCTTGAAGACTATCTGAAAAATATGAAAGAAGAAATCCCTGATGCAACAACTAATGCTCTTGGCGGCGGTCTTATAGTCGGAAAATACGGCGAGGGCATTTTGGATTTTATATATGCTGATTTCTATAAAGTATACGAAGAACTTAAGGCAAAGGAGTTTATTGAAAAATATCCTTTGTCAGACGGCGATGGTCAGCTTGACTCTTTATACAACCAATATGCTTATTTTTGTAATACATTTTTTAATTACGAGGACTTATTTGCCCAATCTTTATATACATACATTTGTCCGCCGCTTTTTGTTAATCCCGATGAAGAAAAAACACATCTGGACTTTTATATGGCTTACTTGTCCTATTGGCAGATAATATATCGCGATTTGCTGG
>JAZNAJ010000203.1:0-2568 GCA_045586445.1 Clostridia bacterium
TATTGCCGTAAGAGTGCCTAAAAGCGGTACGGCGGTTTTTGGCATGGCGGTTTAGGATTTGATGCCTAAACCGCTGCGTGTGCATCAAGGTGCGACTCGCTCAAAGCAAGTATGATGATTTCGACTTTACAAAGTCGGAATCAGAATGCTTGCTTATTAGGACATAATTGCCCGAAGTTTTGGCATTACAATGCCTAAACGAGGCAAGGCAATTTTGTCCTAAACAAAAGAGACAGCAATACACCAACTCAAAAGGTGTATTACACTGTTTCTTTTGGATGGGGATTTTTAAGGGGCGAAGCACCTTAAACCAGTTCCAAGGCGGCGCCTTGGCTCACGGCTTTACAACGTAAAGTGGAGTGAGTCCATTTTTTTCTGAAAACCGATTGAATACATCATACTGTATTTAACGGTTCAGAAAAGAATGGCCGGAAATAAATCAAAGGGCATTCCACAGAATGACATTTGATTTTTTCTGGAGTTTTTGCTGAATGGAAAAACATCGCAATTACTTGCGGTGTTTTGAAATGAGGCGAAAACGGTTTGTGAGTGCAAAAATTGTAACAGCAATTTTGGAACGAGCAAACAGGCAGAACCGCAGTTCTGCCAGGATATGCCCAAAGATTTTCACAGAAATGTTTGGAGCATATCCAGAGATTTTCACAAAATTGTTATGAGGCAATTTTGTAAAATCTCCAATCCCCAAAAAGAAAGGAGGTACCATCATGAGCAACTATGCAATTATGAGATGGGCCAAAGTAAAGTTCGATGGTGTTGCAGGTGCAGAATATCACCAACGAACCGAATTGCACAAAAATTGCGAACATCCAGAAATGCGACCACTCAACCTTACTGTTCGCAAATTTGAAGATGAAACATTGAGAGCAACCACCAAAAAAATCATGGAGGCACAACAGGAGCGAACAGGTCGCAGAGTTCGCAAGGATGCAACCGTAATGGTTGAATTTGTCATGACCTTCAGTCCAGAGATGGTCGGCGAGGTCAACATGGAGGAATGGTTGCGAGCGAATGTAGATTGGTTGCGAAGAGAGTTTGGTGCTGACAATCTGCTTCGCTATGATTTGCACCTACATGAAGCCACCCCACATCTCCATGCATTCGTATCGCCTCGAGATGAACGAGGCAACCTCAATTTCAGAAAATACGGCAAGCACATTTCGCAGTTGGTACAGCTGCAGGACCGATATGCAAAGGCAATGGAACCATTTGGTTTGGAGCGAGGTAAAACGAGGTGGGCAGAACTTGACAATGGCAAGATGAAAGCAACCTCCGAAGTGATTCGCCACAAACCGCTGAGAGCATGGAGGTCGGAGTTATTGCAAGAGATACAGCAAATGGAGGAACAACTAAAAATGGTCCCCGAACTCAACGAGGCACAGGAAAAGGCACTCAAAGAGTTGGAGACCTTGGAACATACCATCACTCAAAGGCAAGGCACAAAGAAAAAGTTAGATTCGGATGTTCAGAATCTACAGCAGACCGTTGACAATCTCACGGGCAAGAAAACGGCACTCCGCAACGATATTGTTCGCCTGCAACAAGAGCAGGTCAAGGAACAGGAGCGATACAGCAAACTGAAAAAGCAAGCGGAGGCAATGAGCAAAAAGGTTGACCAACTCCGCAGAGAATTGGTTGAGAATGTGTTGGGCGATTCCCACTTCACAACACCGCCGGAGCATCAAGGTCATCTCAGAGGTGCCGATGATGTACTCGGTTTATAAATTTTCTCATAACATTTTATGAACAATCAAGGCACTGCATTGAAAATCTCCCATACTTATGGTACAATGTTTAATGGAAAAGAATCTGTGTAAACAGTTCGATATACTTGAATTTGACGAAGAGGTGATTTCTATGAGCAAAAAGAAAAACAAGAAGAAATCTAATTGGACGCCACCCAAAGAGTATAAGAATTACTTTTACGCTTCATCTGACGAAGAATTTAAGGCAAAACATCCCATCGGATATCGTTTTTTAGTTATGCTGGGCATTGTAGCATTGCTATTGCCTGCAATCTTGTTTTGTGTATTAGTGGGAACAGAAAGCGGATGGGTAATGCTGGGCTTTGCAGGTGGATTTGTATTCGGTATTGGATTGTTTAATTTTGTTGCCATTATCATCAAACAATACTTAGGCCACTGGGTTAGTATTATTTCCTTCTTGGTTGGTGGTATTATGATGTTGATAAGCTGGTTCTTGTGTAGATAAACCAGTTCGCCAAATTCCAATTTACTCGAACAGATTAGGAGCAGGACCTGCGGGTCCTGCTCTTCTTGATTCTGGGGTCATCATGGAAACTACAAAATTCCCTCATAAACATTTCTGTATATAATACCAATAACACGGAGAGCGATTCTGCGGTTTGCAATCGTGGAATTATCGGAGGACCGACCAACGATATTATATACAGTAAATTACTGATATTATATACAGAAACTTTTTAGCATTTCAGCGATACAGCGAACTTTTGGAGCGAACCAAAATACATATGAGGAAATTTTTAAGTTTTCCACCCTGCCCCTTCCAGGCGGAACCGGTTCAGAATCA
>JAZNAJ010000204.1:0-4292 GCA_045586445.1 Clostridia bacterium
TCCGACTTACTCGAAGTTGGAGGAAACGAGAGTATAAACGAGAAAATAAACAAAAAAAAGACCTTTCAATATGCTAAATTAAAATTTTGAAAAAAAGGGTTGACAAAACAAAAAAAAGATATTATAATTGTCTATGCTGCGTCGAAAGACCGACGCAAGTAAAAAATTTCAGATTGCAGACTGTGGGCAAATGCACATACCCCGTTTGTGTTCATCTGCTCATAGTCTGAAATAATCTTAGGAGGTACAAAAATGTCAACTTATATGGCAAAAGCAAATGAGCTTGAGAAAAAGTGGTACATCATTGATGCTGCGAATAAGCCACTGGGTCGCGTTGCGGCAAAGGCTGCTGAAATTCTCAGAGGTAAGCATCGTCCTGAATTTACACCTAATGTAAACTGTGGTGAGTATGTTATCATCATCAACGCAAAGGATGCTGTTCTTACAGGCAACAAGCTCGACCAGAAGAAGTATTACAGACACACAGGCTACATTGGTCATTTGAAGGAAGTTTCTTACAGAGAAATGATGGACAAGAACCCTGAAAAAGCTATGGAACTTGCAATTGCAGGTATGCTTCCCCACAATACTTTGGGCAGACAGGCACTTAAGATGCTCAAGGTATACAGCGATGCAAATCACAATCACGAGGCACAGTCACCGGTTGAGTGGACTGGCGAGATATAAGGGGAGGTAGAGAAATATGGCAAATGCAGTTCAGTATTACGGAACAGGTAGAAGAAAAGAATCTGTTGCAAGGGTAAGACTTATCCCCGGCAATGGTACAATTACAATCAATAAGAGAGATATTGATGATTACTTTGGTCTTGAAACACTTAAGACTATTATCCGTCAGCCCCTTGATGCTACAGGCACACTCGGCAAGTTCGATGTTCTTGTAACTGTAAAGGGTGGTGGTTTCACAGGTCAGGCAGGCGCAATCCGTCACGGTATTGCTCGTGCACTGTTGGAAGTTGACAGCGAGTCATTCCGTGCCACTCTCAAGGCAGCAGGTTACCTCACTCGTGACCCAAGAATGAAGGAAAGAAAGAAGTACGGCTTGAAAGCTGCTCGTCGTGCACCACAGTTCTCAAAGAGATAAAAAACAATATTATGTATTTTTCAACACTCGCCAGATGGCGAGTGTTGTTTTTATCAACAAAGGAGGAATGAAGTATGACTCCAAAAGATTATATTTTGGAAAGAATAGATGGCGAATATGCATATCTGCGGGACAGTGAAACGCAAGATGAAGTATTTATTGCATTGGCGCTTTTGCCACAAGGTGCAGATGTGGGCAGCAAAATTCATTTTGAAATGTTTGAATATACTCTGCTCTGATATGTTTTTAGAAAAATATGAGAAATATATATTTAGGATTGATTTTTACTTAAGAATATGGTACAATACTATAAATCTTGTGAAGAATTAAATAAGCTATTTTTAAAACTTTCTGTCAATGGTAATGTGAAATATTGACAGAGCGATTTTGGGAGGTTTTATGGAAAACAATTCAAATTTCAAACCGTATGTTCCGGCTGAAAAGATAACAACTGAACTTACGATTACATCTATTATTATGGGTGTTATTCTTGCGGTAGTATTTGGCGCGGCAAATGCGTATCTCGGTCTTCGTGTGGGCATGACAGTTTCGGCTTCTATTCCTGCAGCGGTGATTTCTATGGGTGTTATCCGCGTTTTAATGAAGAAAAATTCTATTTTGGAAAGCAATATCGTACAGACCATTGGCTCAGCAGGTGAGTCCCTGGCGGCAGGCGCAATCTTTACCTTGCCGGCTTTATTTTTGTGGGCTCGCGATGGCGTAATGGACAAGCCCGGACTTTTTGAAATTACTCTGATCGCTCTTTTGGGAGGCCTTTTGGGTATATTCTTTATGGTGCCTCTTCGCAATGCGCTGATAGTAAAGGAACACGGCATATTGCCCTATCCCGAGGGAACTGCTTGCGCAGAGGTTTTGCTTGCGGGCGAAGAAGGTGGGTCCAGCGCTTCAACTGTTTTTGCCGGAATGGGCTTTGCGGCATTGTTCAAATTTATAATCGACGGATTAAAGGCTGTTCCCGGCGAGATAGCTTTGCGAGTTAAAGGCTATACGGGAGAAATCGGCACACAAATTTATCCTGCGGTAATGAGCGTTGGTTATATTTGTGGACCAAGAATTTCGTCATATATGTTTGCGGGCGGAATTTTAAGCTGGTTGGTAATTATTCCGATAATTGTGCTTTTTGGAAAAGATATTATTCTTTATCCCGGCACAAGTGCAATCGGTGATATGTTTGCCGAAGGCGGAGCGAGTGCAATATGGGGTTCTTACATCAGATACATTGGTGCGGGGGCATTGGCAGCAGGCGGAATTATCAGTCTTATCAAATCAATTCCCCTTATCATTACAACTTTTGCAGGTGCGGTTAAAGGTATGAGCGATGCGGGGTATACAGGCAATTTGAGAACTGAAAAAGATTTGAGTATGAAGATAGTTCTTACCGCACTTGCTGTACTTACATTACTTATCTGGCTTGTTCCTGCAATACCGGTTAGTCCTATCGGTGCGGTTGTTGTAGTTGTGTTTGGATTTTTCTTTGCAGCGGTTTCTTCGCGAATGGTTGGTTTGGTAGGCAGCAGTAACAACCCTGTATCGGGTATGGCAATTGCCACATTGCTATTTGCTACACTTATATTGAAGGTTACAGGCGATGGCGGAGCGCACGGAATGAAGGGCGCAATCGCAATAGGTTCAATTATTTGCATTGTTGCGGCTATTGCCGGGGACACCTCTCAGGATTTGAAGACGGGGTACCTTTTGGGAGCAACACCAAAAAAGCAACAAGTAGCTGAAATTATTGGTGTAGTTGCATCAGCCTTTGCAATTGGTGGAACCCTTTATCTGCTTGACAGTGCTTGGGGCTTTGGCTCGGATGAACTTGCGGCACCTCAGGCAACACTTATGAAGATGATTATTGAAGGCGTTATGGATGCAAACTTGCCATGGGGACTTGTTTTTGTAGGTGTATTTGTTGCGATAGCAGTAGAGGTTGTGGGAATACCCGTATTACCCTTTGCTATAGGTGTATATCTTCCTGTTCATCTCAATGCGTGTATTATGGTGGGCGGTCTTATCAGACTGTTTGTGGATAAGCTTAAGAGAGAGGAAAAAGAAAAACAGGCAATTGTTAATGATGGAATACTGTTCTGCTCAGGTATGATTGCGGGCGAAGGTATTGTGGGTATAGTGCTTGCACTTCTTGCTGTGTTCGGCGTTGACAAGGTATTTGATATTTCGGGATACTTAAATCTTCCGGTATCAATATCAAGCATTGGAAGCTTAATTGTTTTTGCTTTGGTTATTTTCAGTGTGCTTAAATTTTCGGTTTTGAAAAAACGCAACACAATTGGTAAATAAGGATGAAGAATAATAAGATTTCTGAAAACTATCTTGAAAGAGTCCCTGTGAGAAATGAACAAATCAATTGGGAAATGAAAGATAATAAAGTTAATCTGCTAATTGAAAACAAGGGATTTTTCAACAGAGTGGCACAAAGCATCTTCAATAAACCAAAGATATCCTATGTTCATCTTGACGAAATGGGCAGTTTTGTCTGGCCTCTGATTGATGGAACGCGGAATATAATCCAAATTGGCAAGCTTGTTGAAGAGCATTTTGGCGCTGCTGCCAACCCGCTTTATGAACGATTGGCAAAGTTCTTTCAGATATTGGAAAGCTACCATTTTATAGATTGGAAATAAACTTTAAATATAGGTTGTTGCATGGTATTATTTCAAAATGCAACAACCTATTTATATGTAAATAAAAAAAGTAAAAAAATTTAAAAAAAGTACTTGATTTTTGTGATTTAATGTAGTATAATACTTAGGCGTGACAAAGACATACGATGATTCCGGAGGTAGCAAACCCATATCTTACGAGGGGTTTGGAAATTTCGGAGGAGATTGTCCGGTTTTCAAAAGCGGGCGGAAGGTCACACTTCTATTTGAATACAGAGCGGAATTTTGCCGGTGTGGTATGCTGTCACATCGAGGAATGTACTGCGCTGTTGTCCCCGAAACCGATTTTTGAAGAGAAGAAAAAGGTTCGGGTTTTATTATACACCTGTGCGAAACGCCCGGCACAGTGTAACTATCAAAAGTAAATTTTGAAGGAGGGTACAGTATGGCAACAGAGAAAATCAGAATCAGACTTAAGGCTTATGACCACAAGTCGGAGGCCAAGCGGTCTTAGGAAGACAATAGTAGGCCTCAACTCCTTGGCTCACAGA
>JAZNAJ010000205.1:0-3172 GCA_045586445.1 Clostridia bacterium
GAAAAGTTTGACTATTCCGACCCTATGACAACAACTGACGAACGACTTTTTGGCGAGTGGGACGGCTCCCAATGGATAACAGAGCCACTTCTGGACTATGAGGCATTTCCCGCTTTAGCCGAGATAGAAGCAGAAGCAAAATCTGCAAAGGGCAACTATGACAAATGTAAAGAGCTGTATTTGGAATACTACAGACGAAAATTCAATGGTTATAATAACTACCAGATAAGCTCCAACAAAGCAACCATGGAAAACCGATTGTTGATGGAAGCGGCCATGGAAGGCTCTACGGCACAGCCTCTTGACAAAATGCTCCTTAAAAAGGATGTTGCCGAATGGCATAAAACCGATGTAAAGAACATTGTTACTGAAGTGAAGGCGGCAAGTAAAAAGACAGCAGGCTTATGGGTACTTGCTGCTAAAAAAGACGGATATATGGGCGAATTCTCGTCAAAAGAAGGAGAGTATTCACCTTATATTGAGGTTGTTGCCGATGGTGTTATTCATAGATTGGAACCGGTTGCCGATGCAACCATCAAGGGTGGAGAAAACACTAAGCGTAATTATGGGTCAGAACCTGTTCTTCAAACAGAGGAATCATTTACTTCAATAAACGAGGAGTATCTTGTAGATAGCTATACCAAAAGAATTGTCTTGCAGTTTGACTTTTCAGAAATTGACCCGGAGGCAAATGTTACTGCAGCAACATTGTATCTGCATGGCAAAATGACAAAGAGTGACAATCCGGTCGACTCCGGCATTGAGAAGGACGATAAAATTTTCTTTCTTGTAAGAGAGGTTTTATGTGAGTATAAGGAGAGTTCTGTGAACTTTGACTATATTGATGATTCAGGGCTTATATTCAATTTTAATGGACTTCCGGGTCTGCGCCAATTTGATGAGCCTTTAACCAATCAGTATCCTCAAGCTTATAAACCTCGTTCCCCCATACACATGTGTACGGACTTACTGACAATAGCGAGAGGTTACTACACCACAGTGCAGAATGGAACACCCGAAGAAATGTGGGCATACTATCCTTTGCGTGCATTGATGAATCAGATTCGAGATGTTAATCGTGATTTTACCAAGAATGACCAACCCGATATCGTAATCCTTAAAATTGGACATATATTCGAGATCTTTACCGTATTAAAGGATAGTCCATATATGACCCCTGAAGTTTTTACGGCAATGTGGAAGTACCAGTGGGAAATGTGCGAAGGCTTGGTTGGTACCGACGAATTTGACCACTGCCGAGGTTATTTGTGGAGAGTCGGCAGCTTAAACGATAATGTTGCATCTATGACAAGCCGTGAGCTTTATACTGCATCACATATTCTGGAAGAATTTAAAGCTGCTCGTGCTCCCCTTGGCAAGGAATGGTCATTGACTTGGATGTATCCATTTGCGGACAGAGGTGCTTGGGATGGTGGTTGGCGTGCAGTTGCGATGTTGCGTTTTAATATGCTTATCGACCTGACAATTTTTGATGATGGTTCAGCAACCGATATCCCGATTAGCTATTTGTTTGTCAATGTATCTTCCATAATGAAACCGTTTGTTACGTGGGCCGACTGGTACAACTATGATATTACAGGTTCTTTTGATGAAGAACATATAAAAAGGATTATGCAATCGATGAACCATGCTGCGTCGGCACTGAACCCGATTTTGGGCTCTTGGCAGGTTGGCGACGACTCTAATCATGCGGAATCACATGCAGGAAAAATCAAAGAGATATACAATAAATTTCCTGAATACGCAACCCCGATTGTTAAGTATATAGCAAGCAACCGAACGGAGGGCGACGCACCAACTGACTTCACAAGCTATGTGTCTGATGACAGTGATATGGCTGTGCTTCGTTCCGATTGGACAAAAAATGCGGTTGCCGCATCAATCCAGTCAAATTCGCAATGGAATCACGCCCATTACCATGACCTTGGTTTTACATTGTTTGCGTATGGCAACTACTTGCTTGCCGACCTCAATCGTGGTACATATACCAGTGGCAACCCTTTGTCAGCTTTTCAGGAATCACAGGAAGCCCACAACACAATAGTTGTTGATGGCAAGAACCCGCAAAAGTCCGGCGGTTCAATGCATCCTGAAAATCGTGAGCTTAACAATATCTACGATTTTGTTCACGCTGATATGGTTGGCTACGAGGGTGCAGGACACGAACTTGACAGACAGGTGCTGTTTATGCGCCCCGGTTATTATATCGTGACAGACTCAGTAAAGTCTACGGGCAGTGAAGAGCACGAATATAAGCAGAACTGGCATTTCCAGCCACAATATACCTCTATGGTTTCAATCAATGAAGAGGGTCAGGCTGAGACTCACTTTGATACCGGCGGCAATGTTATTGTCGATCCGATTGAAGAAACCCCTGAAGAACTTGACTTTCACTTAGTTGGCGACGACGAGGACGAGGTTGTTTGGTATTCGCAAGCTACCAACACAAACAAGTTTGAAAAAGGAATTTATGCTTCAGGCGCAAAAACCAAAGTGGGAGGAACCTCCTTCCAGACTCTCATTTATCCAACTAAGCCTGGCATAAAAACTACTGTGGAGAGTGAAAACCTTGCTCTTGATGTTTCATCAAATGCGGCTCGTGCTCTTCACGCAATCATCACCGAAGACGGTGTTAAAACAGATACTTACTGCTATGTGCTTCTTGACGAGAGTCAAAAAGCCGACCGCAGCTTTGGAACATATTCTACCAATGGCACTCTCGCAGCGTTTGAAATCAAAGATGCAGAACTGTCAAAAATGGTACTGAGAGGCGGAACGCAGGTTAAGTATACAGCGGGCAACCGGGTGCTTGTAGATTCAAAAACCGACATCGCTGATTTAGGTATAACCTACCTTAAGGACACAATCAAAATTGAGAGCGACGATTTGACTATCATCCCCGACGGATTGACCATTTATGTTGGCAATAAGTCAATCAAATCAGTTACACTCAATGACAACATGGTGCCATTTGCGGCAGAAGGTGAGTATATCTATTTTGGCTCAGCTCCATCAATTGAAATCCCGGAAACTAGCAATCCAACTCCTGACCCTGAACAGGGTAGCAATGATGGTAATGTCTATGCTCCACCACAGTCAGCACCAAGTGGCGGTGGCGGTGGCGGTGGCGGTGGAGCCTCCGCTAATAAGC
>JAZNAJ010000206.1:0-5456 GCA_045586445.1 Clostridia bacterium
GGGGACAAGACCGTGTTCAGTAAGTTCCTGACGAACTCTGTCGGGGTTTGCACCCTCTTTGTCTATTTTGTTAATCGCAACAATAAGTCGGAGGCCAAGCGGTCTTAGGAAGACAATAGTAGGCCTCAACTCCTTGGCTCACAGAACGACATGGCTACGATCCGACTTGGGGACAAGACCGTGTTCAGTAAGTTCCTGACGAACTCTGTCGGGGTTTGCACCCTCTTTGTCTATTTTGTTAATCGCAACAATAATTGCAACCTCGGCTGCTCTTGCGTGGTTAATCGCCTCAATTGTCTGCGGCATAATACCATCATCGGCTGCAACAACCAATATTGCTATATCCGTAACAAGCGCACCTCTTGCACGCATTGCGGTAAAGGCTTCGTGGCCCGGAGTGTCAAGGAAGGTAATCTTCTTGTCATTAATCCGAACACGATAAGCGCCTATGTGCTGGGTTATACCACCAAACTCGCCATCAGTAACATTTGCGTTGCGGATGGTATCAAGCAGTGATGTTTTACCGTGATCAACATGGCCCATAACAACAACAACCGGTGAGCGGGGAACGAGTGATTCGGGAGAATCTTCAACATCATTGAATAGTTTATCCTCCTCGGTCAAAATTATTTCATGTTCAACCACTCCGCCAAAATCTTCTACGATAAGTGATGCGGTGTCAAAGTCAAGTGTTTCGTTTACAGATGCCATAATGCCAAGCAACATAAGTTTTTTAACAACCTCTGCAGATGGCTTTTTAAGACGGTCTGCCAACTCGCCTACAGTAATTGAATCAGGAACAAGAACCTCCAGAACCTCTTTCTTTTCTTTCTTGACGGGTTTTTCAGGTTCCTTAATCCCTTGTTTTTCCTTGGCAAGTTTGCTCTTTTTGTTGCCCGCTTTTATCTTCTGCTTTGCAGAACTTCCGGTTTCTTTTATATTCTCGGGTATAAGTTCTTCAAGCTTTTCGTTATCAAGACGGTCAAGGTCGACATTATTTGCACGCGTATCAACAACACGGGTTTTGCGTGCCTGAATAGGCTCGTCGCCGAAGTTTTGTTCAGTTTCGATTACTGTACTGGCTTGCTTTGCCTTTGGTTCGTCTTTTGGCTTTTCCTCTTTCTTTTCTTCCGGAATTTCCACCACAGCAAACAAAGCAGAAAAATCCTTCACTTGATTTTTTTGTGTAACATATTCAAAAATTACATTAAGTTCATTCTCGTCAAGGGCGCTCATATGGTTCTTATCCGAAACATTATAATCGTGAAGAATCTTAACAATATCCTTACTTGGAACACCAAAGCCCTTTGAAATTTCGTATGCTTTAATCTTGGTCATAATTATTTCCTTTCCGATTTCGTCAGCCTGAAGCTAGACAAAGTCTAAAACAAAAATTTGGTGAGTTCTCTTTTATTGTCCACTTAAAATCCCTGTCAAATTTTTTGCAATTCCATCGTTGGTAACTGCAATCACCACCGCAAAACTTCGACCGGTGAAACTTCCCAACAGGTATCTGTCGCCACATTCAAAATACGGCACATCATAAAAAGCACAATTGTCGCTAAACCTCTTTTTTGTATTTTCCGAGGCATCCTCTGCCACTAATACAAGCTTTGCAGAATGGGACCGTATACTCTCTTTGACTGCGCCTTCACCAAACACCGCACCGCCTGCTTTAACCGCAAGCCCCAGCATTCGATAAAACTTGTCACTCACCTTCATTTACCATCGCCTCCACCATATCATAAAACGCAGACTCTATCTTGCAGGAAAAACTGCGTTCAAAAACTCTTTTTTTGCGAGCCAATGCAATGCAAGCATTGTCATTGCAAATATATGCACCTCTGCCCTGAAGTTTGTTTGTTTTATCTATTTCAAAACCGCACGAGGTCTTCGCTATTCTTATAAGCTCGCTCCTTGGTTTTACCTCTCTGCATACGGCACACATTCGTTGTGGAATCATGGTAATTATTCTCCTATAATTTTACTAAATTATTCAGCGTCCTCGCTGCCCTCAGGCTTCAGGTCAATCTTCCAACCTGTAAGGCGTGCTGCCAAACGGGCATTCTGGCCTTCCTTACCTATTGCAAGTGAAAGCTGGTCTGCAGGAACAATCACGCTGCACATCTTCTTTTCTTCGTCAACTGTGATTGAAACAACCTTTGCAGGGCTAAGAGCCTGTGTGATATACTCTGCCGGGTCATCACTATACTTGATAATGTCAATCTTTTCGCCACGAAGTTCGTCGATAACTGCCTGAACGCGCATACCCTTGGGACCTATGCAGGTACCTACCGGATCAACACCTTCTACCGTTGATTTTACTGCCAGTTTGCTTCTTGAACCCGGTTCGCGGGTAAGACCCTTGATTTCGATTGTACCATTTTTGATTTCGGGCACTTCAAGTTCAAATAACCTGCGTACAAGCCCCGGATGTGAACGAGATACCACCAAATGTACACCCTTTACCGAATTTGCAACTTCAACAACAAAAACTTTGTATTTTTCGCCCGGCTTGTAATTGTCGTTTTTAACCTGTTCATTGGGCATCAACACTGACTCGGTATCGCCAACTTCAAGCATAATATTGCGTCTGTCGATTTTCCTTACGGTTGCAGTCATAATATCGTTTGCCCGGTTTGAGTATTCGTCAAATGCCTTTTCTCTTTCTGCCTCGCGTATTCTCTGCAAAACTACCTGGCGTGCAGTTTGTGCCGCAATTCTGCCAAAGGCACTTGGTGTAACCTCAGTTTCCAAAACATCACCTGCTTGGTAGTTGGGATTATGCTTTCTTGCATCTTCAACAGAAATCTCACATTCCCTGTTTTCAACCTCTTCAACAATGTTTTTACGAGCATAAACCTTTATTTCACCTGTTTCTTCGTCAATCAAAACTTTAGCATCCTGAACTGCACCAAAGTTCTTTTTATATGCGCTGAGAAGCGCACCATTCAAAACATCCAAAACCACATCTTTGCTTATGCCCTTTTCTCTTTCAATCTCGTCTAACAACATAAAAATCTCTGCACTCATTTTTTTAATCTCTCCTGTCTGATTTTAATTTAAAAATCAAAGTGAACTTTAACAACTGTTGTTTCACTTTGCATAATTGACACTTTTTCATTTTCTGTTTCTACAGTAATTTTTTCGCCATCAAAAGCAAGAAGTTTGCCACTTATTAATTTGTTTCCGTCAATTGCCTTATAAAGACCTATATCAATCATCTCGCCTATGCTTTTTTCAAAGTGTTCAGGGGTTCTGAGTCGTCTTTCTATCCCCGGTGATGATACCTCCAACACATAATTCTCGGCAATGGGGTCATTTTTATCAAGTACCTCACTCAACCTGCGACTGATTGCCTCGCATTCATCCAGAGAAATCCGTCCATCAATCTTGTCAGCAAAAATACGCAAAAAGCGTTGCTTGCCCTCTTTTAAATATTCCACATCATAGATGTAGCAACCGTTCTCCAAAGCTATAGGTCCGGCCATTTCTATTATTTTAAGTTCCAATTTTGAATATATCACAACAGAGCCTCCTCTCGCACTTGTCAATAAAGTGTAAACAAAAGAGTGAGGCTGCCCTCACTCTTCCTGAACAATATTTACGATGGATAAATGATATCACAAAATCACCCAAATGTCAAGCTTTTTTTATAATCTTTGCAAGCTCGTCCATAAAGGAATTTATATCTTTGAATTGTCTGTACACAGACGCAAATCTTACATAAGCAATATCATCAATATCCTTAAGTCTTTCCATAACCATTTCGCCTATGCGTTCCGAGGTAACCTCGCGCTCAAGCATATTGTAAAGCTTAGATTCAATATCATCAATAAGTTTTTCAATGTCATCAAGTGTAACAGGGCGTTTTTCGCAAGCACGAAGAATACCTGTAAGCACCTTCTCGCGGTCAAAGGTTTCACGAAGACCATCTTTTTTAACAACAATCATAGGGATTGTTTCGATTTTCTCATAAGTAGTAAATCTTTTGCCACATTCCAAGCACTCTCTGCGGCGACGGATTGTTGTACCCTCCTCGGTGGAACGAGAATCTATAACTTTGCTCTCTAAATGTCCGCAAAATAAACAACGCATATCATTCAACTCCAAATTATAATTTATACATACATACTATCACATTATACAAAATTTGTCAAATATAAACCTTTTGTGCAATTCTTTCTTTGTAATAGTAATACCCGTCAAAGCCACATTCATGAAGCAACTTTATTGCATCGTCAAAAGCGTAATCAATATTTTTTGTAATATGGGCATCGGTACCTATGGTAACAAGTCTGCCCCCCATATTGCGGTATCTCTTAAGTATCTCCGCATCCGGCATAAACCCAATGTTTCCCACCTCAGAGGTGTTAATTTCCAAGGCCTTTCCTCGAGTTATAATCACTTTAAGAGTTTTGTCAATTAACGCCGAATAATCCCCCAGATTTATCCTTCGGTTATGCTTTCCGCAAGCATATCTGAGTATCAGAGTCAAATGCGACAATACATCATAATCGCATTTTTCAGCCGTTTCCAGAACATCTTCAAAATATCTTTTGCAATAAAAGTCAAACTGTTCATCAGTATACGAGCCAAAATCCACTCTGGAAATATACTTGGAGTCCGACACGCCCCTGACTTTGTGCACCGATGCAAGAATTACATCAAATTTTTCATTTTGGATAAGACGGTCTATATATTCCTTACTCCACAGAATTTCGTCAAATTCTGCGCCTGCAAAAACATCAAGTTTTCCATTATATTTTTCTTTCATTAATGCTGCATCACGATGGGATGCCTTAAGTACATCATAGGTCGAGTAAGTGATAAACTGTCCGCCATGGCAATGGTCACAAAAAGCAATCCCCGAAAGACCTTTGTCTATGGCTGCAAGGCACATATCATCAGCCTTTGTGTGGCAATCTATACTATTGTCTGTATGAACATGCGAATTAAATAGTTTCATTTTGCGACCTGTCCTTTCTTAATAAGTTAATTTTAATTCATTTTATAAAAATAGTCAAGCAAAATGCTTGACTATTTTTGTGTAGAATTTTTTGAATTTCTTGAATTTTCGATAAATTGACATTTCCTAATAAGTTGTTCGGCTTTTGAAAACTATTTCTCTTCAGTAAGGCCGAAACGCTTTCTGAACTTGTCAACACGACCGCCCGTATCAACTAACTTCTGCTTGCCTGTGTAGAAAGGATGGCAAGCTGAGCAAATTTCGATTGAAACATTTTCTTTTGTTGAACCAGTTTCAATAACATTGCCACAAGCACACTTGATAGTTGTTTCCTTGTAATCGGGATGTATTCCTGCTTTCATCTCTATATTTCACCTCTTTCGTTAGAGAGTTGCATTCTAAATCAGCATTTTGTATTATACCATATCATTTTGGTAAATGCAAGTTATTTTTTTAACTTTTTCATATTATTTTTAATTTTTTCTTC
>JAZNAJ010000207.1:0-4808 GCA_045586445.1 Clostridia bacterium
TTTACCGAGAACGCCGCTATTACAGCTGTACCGATTTTTTTAAGAGATGTTATAATGCTACCGCCATCAGTATTGACAATCCCTCTTAACTTCTGCCACCAGGAAGCGGACTGTTTGTTGGATTCGTCTGTCTTTTTATTACTTTTACTGATTTCTTCGGATGTCTCTTTTGCCTTTTCCTGAGTTTCATCCAGTCCGGCAAGGGCATCCTCGTTTTGAATTAGAACTTTACCAACTAATTTAAAAAGCTCTAACATTAGTTATTCTCACCCCTTTCGGGATTGAAGTTTCTCATGATGTTTTTTGATTGATTAATAATATCTTCAATGTTCTGTGAAGACATATTTTGATTTTCGCTTGTTGTTTTATTTTCTTCTCTGAACTCATTGAACGATTTGTCATAAACTTTGTGTAAGAAAAATTCCCATTCAAGTTTTTCAGACTTTTCCTTATTTACTTTGGTATAAAGTTCAATAATGAAATCATAGAAACGCCCTGACGCAATCATTCTGTCAAGAAAAGAAAATGGACTTGCATACCTTTGATGTAGCAAGTCCATAAAATCAAATTCGGTTATTTCTTCTTGAACAAGCGAGAAACAGCCTCGAAAAAACCGGGAAATTCCTCTTTTCTTACAAAATCAAAAATCATATCAACAAACATCACCGCATTACCTGGTGCAGTGATTTCTGCTACTGTCAGGTTTGAAGTCTGTGCCAGGAGCTGATAGATCTCTTTTTCACAGTTGCCGATATTAGCGAGAAGAACATTTGCGATTTCTGCAACTGCTGTGGCGGCTACTAAAATACCGCCGTTGTCACTTTCTTTTTCTTCATCTGTCAGGCTTTTAATAAGCTGAACAACATTTTCAGAACCTGCGGCTTTTGCAAATTCATTAATGCCGATTTTGCTTATAATTCGTGACATCAGAAAAATATCAGTAGATGAAAGCTGTCTGAATTCATAAGGTTTTGGTGCTTCGATTGTTACATCTTCTGCAACTTCGATTTTTTCTTTTACTGTTTCGCTCATATTAAATAACCTTCCTTTTGTTTTTCTTTTGGTAACCTATTCGGCTACTGTTCAGGGTAATAAATTTTTACCGGGATTGTTTCAAGATCGCCATCATCGTCTGCGTATGTTTCCATAGTCAGCTTGATAACAGAGTTTTCTTTGGTCTTACCTTCAAGTTTGAAACCGGAAGTGCAGAGAGCATTCTCAAAGATAACGATAATAGATTTATTACCTTTTGCTGTTTTGCCAACGAATGCAAAGTTTTCGATGAAGTCGCCTTCTTCGATTGTTGACTTTGGCTGCAGCATTGTGTAACCTGGAGCATCAGATTCACCTGCTTCGGCAATCATACTTTTAGCCAGGATTTCTTCTGTGACTTCGGCAAAGTTTACTTCCATAATACCTGTGCCGCCATTCATAACAGCAAGGCCCTTTACCTTAACTTTTACACCATCAATTTCGATGTTAAAGATTTCACCTTTGATTTCTACGGAGTTACCGCCGGATGTGGCACCAATAATAGGACCTTCCCATTCCTGTTTTTCAGTGTTCCACTTGAAATTCTTGTGGATTGTACCTGCTGAAAGAGGGATATTTTCAGGTGTGGTTGGTGTATAACCGCTTACGCCCAATTTGCTCATTGTTTAAAAATCTCCTTTCCATTCCAAGATTTTTAAGTGTATTTCTATTTTGTGTAGGTCAGCTTCACCGGATGGTACAAAAAAACTACCCTCATAAAATACAATGATTGCACCTTCTTCTGTTTCACCACGCAAGCCGTGAACAGGATGAAAGTGTTTTTTGATTTTTTCACTGTATTCATACAATGTGATTTTTTTACCACGGTGCCAACCTGTGATTATTAAATCAGTTATTTCACGCCCATCTTCTGTTGATATTTCTTCAGGGGTGGACTGCTCCCCGGTAAAGTATGGGTAAGAAACATCCTGTGTCCATTCAAGAAACTCATAAGGAATGCCTATGAGTTCCATTTGTTTATCTATAAATTCAAACTTGCTCATTTCATATCCCCGAGTTCGTCTTGAAAGATTTTTTCAACTGTCTTTTTCTTTGCTTCAAACGCTTTATATAATGCCCTTGATGGCTTTTTACCATTGGTCTTGTAAAAAGCAACGCCATTTTTGCCGTAAACAATAACGACTTTACCATTAAAGGTTGGTCGCTTCTTTCCGGTATACCCTTCGACTGGAACATACCACGGAGTTTGTCTGCCATCGTTAAGGGCATATTCACCGGTGCCGAATTCTTCCCATATGGCATTTTCCTCGGTATTACCGATATAGGCTGCGAGTGCGGCAGGGTCAACAAAATGTTTCCACTTGCCTTTTGTACCACTACCGCCGCCCCTGCCAACTCTGGTATTACGCTTTGCCGACCTTTCGATAGTTGCGGCGGCAGTTTCAAGCGCTCTGATAAGCCGGTCATTAAGCTCCGCTTTTACTTGAATTGTAAAGTCTTCAAATATAACATCAGGCACGATAAGCACCCACTTTCTTCAAGTAGATTTCCAGCTGTTCGTCCATCTCCATAGGATTGTCGATGAATTTAACATCATAAACCATACCTTTTATCACCATTCGGGTGTCTTGGGATTGCAAAGCGTATATTTCAGCATCGAAATCACAAATAAAAATATGTGTACTATCTTCGATTTTGGCATTGTAAGTGTTTCTGCGACTATCAGCAGATTGCATATCAAGCCAGCCCTGCTGTGTATATTTGTTCTCCCAGGTGAGTTCAGCTTCACCGAGTTTGTTTTTACCGGTTTTCGTTTTTGTTTGGATGGTGCCGTAAAGGTTGCCGCCTATTTTGCCCATATCAACACCTCATTTTTCTGTAAGGTTTAAGAGGACCTAACAGACTGATCGGATAACCCATTATCTGATTGCTGGCATCCTGGTCAAAATAAGTCACTGAATACCTGGACAGCGTTTCAGATTTTATACCGACTTTATCTCGGTTATTTGCTTCCAAGTTCAGCATATTAATGGCAGCATCCACTACATCGGCAGGGTATACCACTTTTGTGACAATAATATTGCTTTCATCTACTACATTTTCAAGTACAGTGAAAGAGTGGATTGTCACCATATCCACGGTAAAAACGCCTTTGTTTTTGCCGTAAGAAACCATAACAGTATCACCGCTTTCAAACGCAGTTGAGCCTTTTACAACAAAAATACCGCCGATTATATCAGCGGTATTTCTGTATGCTTTATCCTGAAAATTGTTATTGGTGTAACTGCGGATGGTTTGTTCGATGGCTTTCAGCTTTCGGCAAAGTTTTTCATCAGTCCAAGAGTCAAGGTCAGGGAAAATAGTCCTTGCTTCATCTGTTGTAATAATCATAGGGAATACCCCCTTTATTACTTGATTTCTGTTACTTTGTAGCCGTGTTCACGGTACCAGTCGAGTACCCAGCCTTCATGTACTTCTGCCTTGCCGTAGGCGAAATGAATACCTGCAGCACCGATGCCACAGAAATTCTCTACTGGTGTTTCAACAAGGTATTTTTTTACTTTTGCTTCTTCCACTGTTTCAACAACAGGAACAGTAGTTTCAACAACAGGAGCTTCAGTTTCAACTACTACTTCAACTTTTGGTTCTTCTTTTTTTGTATTTCTTCCAGCCATTATAATTCACCTTTCTGTATTAGTGGATTTTGATGTTACGCAGAACACCAGCGGATGCTGTACGTTTCAGGGCAACGCAAGCTACCATTTCAACTTCACCAAGTTTTACAGCACCTGGGTCGTTGAAGTTTGGCAGGTACTGTTTAATACCTGTATCGCCATCCAGGGTTACACCGTGGAAGCCGTCTTCTACGCCGTATCTAACGGCATAAATGTCTGTCAGACCTGTTACTGAACCGCCACCGACTGAACGAGATTTAAAGCCGATAATAGGTTCTTCTGTTACGGATTCGCCGTCAACAGAAACTTTGTTGCCCAGGTCAACCAGTTTTACGCCATCACCAATTTTGGTGTATGTTTTACCGAATGCTTCTTCGGATGCTGTTTTGTAGCCCAGGTATGCGGCAACGGATTCGATTTTCAGCTTCATATCGTCGTTTACATACAGAGCATGAGCACCTGTGGAAGAAATGAGCTTTTTAAGTTTTTCGTAAAACTCTGCTGCGTTTTCTTCCAGCTTTGCTTTTGTGGACAGGTCAATGTAGTTGTCTGTGTTGTACTCGTTTTTCTGACCAACCAGGAATTTGTCCAGGCCGTCAAAAGCATCGGCATTAACGGAAGCGTCGCCGTTAATCATTGCATCATGGAATGTTGCAACAGCAGATTTGATTTTCTGCTTCATCTGGAAAGTAACATTGTTGAATGTGCTTTTTGCCTGGTTAACAACACGGTCAATTTTGAATGAACCGCCGAAGATTTTAAGTTCAACAGCTTTCTTTTCAACCTGTGCTTCGCTGGATGTGTATTCTGTGTTAAGCGCACGGAATGATGTCTGACCAGGGATTTTTTCCTGTACATAGCCGTATGTCAGTGTTGAACCACCACCAACAGCGGCATCATCATCGAATGGCAGGTCCTGCAGAACTGCTGATTCCTGAAGAAATACATCAACAACGCCAACTTTAACTTTGTCGGACATGCCTTCTTTCATCTGATTAAGTGTAATAGCCATAGTTTTTCACCATTTACCTTTCTGTGTAAATTTGTTTGAGATTAGTTTGATTTGTAATAGTCCTGGATAGCACTTGCCAGGTCAGTAGGATTGTTCTGATCCATATCTTTGTTTTTGTTCAGCTTGTT
>JAZNAJ010000208.1:0-7525 GCA_045586445.1 Clostridia bacterium
CTTGGATGATGAGCGCCGCGTACTTGGGGTACGCAAGCGAAGAAAGACAACCGAGATAAACAATTTTACCCAAAATCAAAACTTATTCGTAGTCTACTACATCTACCCAAGAAAGCAAAAATTCTCTTTCAGCGGGGTTGCCCTTTACTGATTGTGATGCTGCTACTATGGGCATCCACTTTTCTACATACTGTCTTGCTGTGTTGCTCTTTTTGCAGAAGAGTTCCAGATACTTTTTGGCTTTTTCCTGATTGCCTTCAAGGCAGAAGAGCAGGTATGTTCTGGCTACATCTGCTGATGCGTTGCCACGGGTTGCGTGGGACCAGTCGATGATGTAGGGTGTGCCGTCATCAGTAATGATGATGTTTGAGGGGTTGAAGTCGCCGTGGCAAACCTTGTTGTGCTTGGGCATACTGTGAAGTCTGGTATGAAGGTCATAACGGGTTGTTGCATCAAGGTCAGCCTGAGAAATCTTTCTGTCCATTTTATCCTTAAGACTGTTGAGGCTGGGTGCTGTCATACTGTGAACCTTTATCTGAAGGTCAACAAACATATCAAGATATTCGTCCATCTTGTCGGGGTTTTCCTCCATAATTGTTGCAAGGGTCTTGCCTTCAACATATTCCGAAACAATCGCCCACTTGCCGTCATCTGTTGTTGTAACTGCTTTGAGCTTTGGGATATTAAGAGTTGTTTCCTCAATTTTTGCCTGATTAAGCGCCTCGTTCAGAATGTCCGCTTTTGAAAAATCTGCGTCAAATACTTTAATTGCAGAATCTTTGTCCTGATAAACAGTTTTGTTTGTTCTTACTGCAATTACTTTATCAAGTTTCATAATTATTCTCTCCTATCAAATTTTATATGCGACAGCCGCCCCTGTGGCAAACGCCACAGGACAGCTTCCATTTTTTACTTTCTGTCCTCGCCATAGTAAGCATTGAGGTACATCTCTTTGATTTCGCTCATAAGCGGATATCTGGGGTTAGCACCTGTACACTGGTCATCAAATGCCTGCTCGGTCATCTCGTCAAGTCGGTCAAGATAATCCTTCTCGTCGATGCCGTAATCCTTGACCGTCTTTTTGATGCCAACTTTTTCTTTAAGCTCGTCAAGGGCCTTGATAAGGTTTTCAAGTTTTTCTTCGTTGGTCTTGCCACCAAGGCCAAGGTAATCTGCAACCTCTGCGTAACGGGCAAGTGTGTGAGGGTGGTCATACTGCGAGAATGTGCCCATCTTCTTGGGGGTTTCTGAAGCGTTGAATCTTAAAACATGGTCTATCATAAGAGCGTTTGCAACACCGTGGGGAAGGTGATGGAATGCACCCAGCTTGTGTGCCATTGAATGACAAACACCAAGGAACGCATTTGCAAACGCCATACCTGCCATTGTTGCAGCGTTAGCCATTTTTTCTCTTGCGGCTACATCAACAAGTCCGTTGTCGTAAGCCTTGGGAAGGTTTTCAAATACCATCTTAAGCGAACGAAGAGCAAGACTGTCGGTATAATCTGTTGCAAGCATTGATGCGTAAGCCTCAAGCGCGTGAGTAACCGCGTCGATACCCGATGCTGCGGTAAGCCCCTTTGGAGCAGACATATGAAGGTCTGTATCAATAATTGCCATATTGGGCATAAGCTCGTAATCCGCAAGTGGGTACTTAACGCCTGTTTCTTCATCTGTGATAACAGCAAACGGTGTAACCTCTGAACCCGTACCTGCTGATGTGGGTATAGCGATAAAATAAGCCTTTTCGCCCATCTTGGGGAAAGTGTAAACACGCTTGCGGATATCAACAAATCTCATTGCCATATCCATAAAGTCAGCCTGGGGATGCTCGTACATAACCCACATAATCTTGGCTGCATCCATAGCCGAACCACCGCCAAGAGCGATGATGCAGTCAGGAGCAAAAGCTCTCATCTGCTCGGCACCTGCCTTGGCGCAGCCGAGGGTCGGATCAGGAGCAACATCAAAGAATGTTGTATGCTGAATACCCATCTCGTCAAGTTTGTCGGTGATAGCCTTTGTGTAACCGTTTTGATACAGGAATGTATCTGTAACAATAAACGCCTTCTTTTTGCCCATAACTGTCTTGAGTTCGTCAAGAGCAACCGGCAAACAACCTTTCTTTATATAAACCTTTTCAGGTGCTCTGAACCAAAGCATATTCTCTCTCCTCTCGGCAACAGTCTTGATATTGATAAGATGCTTAACACCAACATTCTCGGATACCGAGTTGCCGCCCCATGAGCCGCAACCAAGTGTGAGTGAAGGTGCCAGCTTGAAGTTGTAAAGGTCACCGATACCGCCCTGTGAAGATGGTGTGTTAACCAGGATACGACAGGTCTTCATACGATGAGCAAATTTTTCAAGTTTTTCTGTTTCCGAAACTTCATTGAGATATACCGAAGATGTGTGGCCATAACCGCCATCTGCAACCAACACTTCTGCCTTGTCAAGAGCTTCATCGAAGGTCTTTGCTTTGTACATAGCAAGTACAGGTGAAAGCTTTTCGTGAGCAAATTCTTCTGAAAGCTCAACACTTTCAACTTCGCCGATAAGGATTTTTGCGTCTTCAGGAACCTTAACACCGGCAAGCTCTGCAATCTTATAAGCAGACTGACCAACAATCTTTGCGTTGAGTGCGCCGTTAATCAAAATGGTCTTTCTTACCTTTTCGATTTCGTCCTTCTTGAGGAAGTAGCAACCACGGTCAGCAAACTCCTTCTTAACTGTCTTGTAGACGCTGTCAAGAACGATAACCGCCTGTTCAGATGCACAAATCATACCATTGTCAAAGGTCTTTGAATGAATGATTGAGTTAACTGCCATAATTAAATCAGCAGTATCGTCAATAATTGCAGGCGTGTTGCCTGCGCCAACACCAAGGGCGGGCTTGCCGCTTGAATATGCGGCTTTAACCATACCGGGGCCACCTGTTGCAAGAATTATATCCGCTTCCTTCATAACAGTATTGGTCATTTCAAGGCTTGGAACATCAATCCAGGCGATGATGCCTTCAGGTGCACCTGCTTTAACTGCCGCTTCAAGCACAATCTTTGCAGCAGCGATTGTGCTGTTCTTTGCTCTTGGGTGAGGGCTGATGATGATACCGTTTCTGGTCTTAAGTGAAATGAGTGTTTTAAAGATAGCGGTGGATGTGGGGTTTGTTGTGGGGATAACCGCAGCAACAAGACCGATAGGCTCTGCAATCTTCTTTATACCGTAAGCTTTGTCCTCTTCAATAACACCACAGGTTTTGGTTTCTTTGTATGCGTTGTAGATATATTCTGCTGCATAGTGGTTTTTGATAACCTTATCTTCAACGATGCCCATACCTGTTTCTTCAACCGCCATTTTTGCGAGGGAAATTCTCGCTTTGTTTGCCGCAGTAGCTGCAGCAAGGAATATTGCGTCAACCTGCTCCTGTGTAAATTCAGCAAACTTCTTCTGCGCTTCCTTTACGCTTGCGATTTTTTGTTCAAGTGTTTCAACACTGTCAACAATTCCGTAGGTCTGATTTTCCATTGTAACTAACTCCTTCTGTAAATTTTAATGTTTAATAATTTACCATTTCAGGCGTCTTGAAAAAGTCTTTTTTTGCCCTTATTATGGCAATTATCAATTGTATTTTCAAGTTTGTTACAATTTTAACACACTTTTTTTCCTTTGTAAAATGTAAATTCTATATAAGGGTATGTCTTTTTTGATATACCCACATTATTTTCCTATTTCGGTTTTAATTTTTTCAATAAATTTCTTGTCCAGGTCGGTAAACTTATAGCCTCGACGATAAATCAGCACATCTTTATAATGTCTGTGGCGGTCAACACATTCCCGTTCCACAAGACCGTGAATGTCAAGCAGTTTTTGCGATACGGGCGAGCCCCACATAAAGGTATTTTTGTTTTCCGACAACAGGTTAAATTCGCTGGCGCGTTCAAAGACAAATATCCGCCTTGGAACATCCTCGGCAAACTCTTCTTTTTTGACGAGCGCAATGGGGACTGTCGGCACAAAGGGGTCGGCGTGGGCTATTTCGATATAGTTTTTCAAATCTGCCGCCTTTATCTTCTTTTTTCTTGCCAATTCGCAGTCCTTGTTCATAATAAGGTCGCGGGTGAACTCTGCAACCACCTCATATTCAAGGTCCTTTTCCTCCATCATATTTTTAAAATACCCGTCATACTGCTCCGCGTATCTGATAATGCCCAGCTTGTACTCCGAGTTAAGGACATTTCTGAGTGTACGCAGAGTGTTTGTTTCTTTGTAAAATACCTCGGCAGGCTCAAGACCCATTTCAACCGTGAACTTTGAAAACGCCTCGGATATATAGCTTGCTCTGGGCACCGAAACCGAAAAGTGCTGACGGGCGGGCATACCTTGTTTATAGATAGCTTCAACCTCGTCAATCTGGCTGAGGATTTTGCGGGCATAACCCAAAAACTCCTCGCCCTCAGGCGTAACCGAGATACCTCGGGCACTTCTGTCAAAAATCTCGACACCAAGTTCTGACTCAAGCTCCTTTATTGCACGGCTGAGATTGGGTTGCCCCATAATGAGCTTTTCAGCCGCCTTGCTGATTGACCCCATTTCTGCCACTTCAACCGCATATTTAAGATGCATAATATTCATTTCGTGCATCACCATCCGTATAAAATATTAGTTTTATCAACCTTATTATAATATATTTTTGTAATAAACATACTTGTTTTACTGCTCTACTTTTTCAACAGCTCTGCCGCATACATTTCAACAGCAACCCATTTGTCCAGCTTGCCCGACCTGACCGCCGCAGTATATTCGGGACCAAGCAATGTCATTTTTGCAAGGTATTCTTCGCTGAATCGTTTTGCCTGCTCGGCAAGTTTGCTCACCACAAAGATTGGGCGTTTTGGCTCGAAGTACGCGGATATTTTGTCGCTGCTTAAATTGTCGTAGCCAAGCTGCTTTACCATCAAAAGCTCACCCATTCTGCCCGACAAAAGCGAGAGAATTGCAGAGGGGCTTTCCCCCGATGCGTTAAGCGCCGCAAGCTCGTCAAACACTCCCTGAGAACGACCTTGGGCGATATTGTCAATCACATCAAAAAGTCTTGCATCGGCAGACTTTGAAACCACCGCTTCAACATCTTCTGCTGTTATTTTTTCTCGCTCGCCCACAAAGGCGATAAGCTTGTTTGCCTCGTTATAAAGAGTCGCCATACCTTGACCACAAAGTTTGACCATAGTCCCTATATCTCTTGGAAGAATAGACTTGCCCTTGTCCTCAAACATCTTGTCCAGCCATCGTTCAAGCTGAACGGGAGAAAGCAGGTCAAACTTCACAATCGCACCATTTTGCTGAATGGGTGCAAGGTTTTTTTCTTTCTTTTTGTCAAATTCCTTCTCGCAAAACACAAGGCACAGATATTCGGGGACATCCCCAAGCAGTTCGCAAAGAGTCTTGTAATCGTTTAGCTTTGCATTGCCGAAAAGTCCTGAATTTTTGACAACAACCATCTTTTTATCTGCCATAACAGGCACCGACATAAGCTCCTCCTCAAGTCTGGAAAGAGCTTGCTTTTTCTCGTCAATTACAGCAAAATTAAGTTCGGCAAGGTCGCCGTCAAGCAAGGCTTTTTTCATTGCCTTGACCTTGTTTTCCATCAAAAACTGTTCTTCTCCGTAGAAAAAATACAGATTTCCCAAGGCTTTGCCCTTGATTTGTCTGTCCAGGTCCTTTATGTCCACACCCGTTCGCCTCCCTAAAACTTATTTGTTTTTATGCTTTCAATCCCCTTTTCGCCCAGATAAAAGCTGATACACCCGTCCTCGTCTGTGCGATAAACCAGAATATCCTCGTCATAAAGACTGTCCATTGTTTCGTAATGGGGATGCCCATAACCGTTGTCCTTGCCGCATTGAATAACCCCATAAGTCGGGTCTGTCGCTCTCAAAAATTCCACGGAAGAAGATGTTGACGAGCCATGATGCCCCACCTTCAGAACATCAGCCTCTAAATCGAATTTATCCACCAATCGCAGTTCGCCATCCCGCTCTAAATCGCCTGTCAAAATGAAGGTGGTTTCAAAGTAAGTCATCTTCAGCACCAGCGAGTTATCGTTCTCGTTTTCTGACGAAAACCCACCTTTGGGCGGATGCAAGACCTCTATTTTCAATTCTTCTTCAAATGCCGGCAACAAATCTCCCTCTGCCACCGCCAATACCTGTGCACCCTCTTTTCTTGCAGACTCCAAAAGCCGTTTCTTTGCCGAGCTTTGCGGCTGATAGTCGGGTACAACAACCTGCTTCACCTCGTAATTTTTAAACAAATCCCCGGCTGCGCCTATGTGGTCGCTGTGATAATGGGTAAACACTGCAGCATCAATGGTTTTGATGTTTTTCAGTTTTAAAAACGGTTGCAGTTTGGTTTCAAATGACTCGCCCTGACCGCCGTCAATAAGTATCACTTTCCCCGATGTGGTTTTGACAAAAGCACAATCGCCCTGACCAACATCCACAAAGGTTACTTCGGCTATAATACTGTCCTTTGGCAAGAACGAAGTCTTGGCGTAAAAGCCCAGCACTGCTGCAATTATCGCAAGGACAACAAACTTTGTCCGCATTTTTGTCATAACGCACCTCAACCTCTCATACACTCATACTATAAATAACAAAAAGAACCGACTGAAAAAGCCGGCCCTTTTAAAGCTATGTTACTGAAAAATTCGTCTGCCACAAGTAAGACGACGGGCATAATTCCCTGTGACTATGCTTTCATAACGCACAACATCACCTGTCTGCGGCGAATGAATCATCATTCCGTTGCCCACATAGATTCCAACATGGTTGATGTAACCGCTTTTGTTGGCAAATCCCACGATATCGCCCGGTTGAAGAGCATTTTTAGGAACCCAGGTACCATTTGTCATCTGGTCTGCCGCAACGCGGTTGAGTGTTACGCCCATATTTTTGTAAATGAAGTAAACAAAACCACTGCAATCAAACCCTGATGCTGACGAGCCACCATATACATAAGGAACACCCAGATACTTCTTTGCAAGTTCCACAACAGCCTGACCTTTTGAGGAAACCGCACCGTTTCGTGATGCAGGGTTTTCGCCTGACATTACCTGAAGATACTCTGCAGAAACAAAACCCTCTGTCCCGTAATATGTAACCTTTGCCCAGCCTGACTGTATACTGTTAATCGAAACCGTCTGGCCATTTGGTATCTGTGCAAGTATCTTTGAAGATGTGCTTGCACCGCTGCGAAGATTGAGAAGCGAGGCTGTAACAATCCCGTAGCGACTTGTGTTCTCTGCCGCAAAAGCAACTGCTCCTGTGGTAAGAACTATAACAACTGCGACCAAAGCCGCTGTAACTTTCTTAAAACAATTCAAAATAAATTTCCCTCCAAATATCTTCTGTTTTCCACTATCCTCCTCACTATTTTTTTATTCTTAATAAACAAATACATTGTCAGTATACTATATTTTTTTTATTTTGTCAAGTTTTACGGAATTCCCCTATAACTTTATTTTCTG
>JAZNAJ010000209.1:0-2141 GCA_045586445.1 Clostridia bacterium
TGGCTACGATCCGACTTACGATTCAGCCCTTCATTTGATGGGACTTTTGTCAGACGGCGGTGTGCATAGCCACATCAATCATCTTTTTGGACTTTTGGAAATGGCTAAGAAGAACGGTCTTGAAAAGGTTTTTGTTCATTGCTTCATGGATGGCAGAGATGTATCGCCAACCTCGGGCGCAGATTTTGCCGAGAGCCTTGTTTCAAGAATAAGAGAACTGGGAACAGGTGCAATCGCGAGTGTTATGGGAAGATACTACGCTATGGACCGCGACAATCGTTGGGACAGAGTTGAACAGGCATATAATGCGATGGTTAAGGGCGAAGGCAATAAAGATACCTCTGCTGTAAGTGCAATTAAAAAATCTTACAACGATGGAACAACCGATGAGTTTGTTGCTCCAACCGTGATTACAGATGAAAATGGCAAGCCTCTTGGCAAAATTGCAGAGAATGATTCGGTTATCTTCTTTAATTTCAGACCTGACCGTGCAAGAGAAATTTCAAGAACAATTGTTGACCCTGAATTTATTGGATTTGAGAGAGAGTTCTTTAACACATACTTTGTATGTATGACTCAGTACGATGCTTCAATGCCTAATGTAGATGTTGCATTCAAACCACAAACCCTTACCAATACCTTTGGCGAATATATCAGTCGCAAGGGCCTTCGTCAGCTCCGAATTGCTGAAACCGAGAAGTATGCCCATGTTACATTCTCCTTTAACGGCGGCGTTGAAGCTGTTTGCGATGGCGAGGACAGAGCTCTTATAAATTCACCCAAGGTTGCCACATACGACCTTCAGCCTGAGATGAGTGCTTATGAGGTTACTGATGAGGTTATTAAAAGAATTGAAAGCGGCAATTATGATGTGATTGTTCTCAACTTTGCAAACTGTGATATGGTAGGACACACCGGGATATTTGAAGCAGCTGTCAAGGCGGTTGAAACTGTTGATGAATGCCTTGGAAGAACAATCGATGCAATTTTAAAAATGGGCGGTGTTGCCCTTGTTACCGCAGACCATGGCAATGCTGACCAAATGCTTGACTATGATACAAACGATGTATTCACCGCACATACAACCAATGTTGTTCCTCTTGTTATGATAGGGGAGGGAAGCGGTGCTAAGCTTAAAAATGGTCGCCTTGCTGACCTGGCACCAACAATGCTTGATCTTATGGGCTTGGAAAAACCCGAGGAAATGACAGGCGAGAGTTTGCTGGTCAGATAGATATTGTTTAATTATATAAAAAAATAACTCACATTGAAAAATGTGGGTTATTTTTTTTGGAAAGCAAACAAAAATACCGGGTCGATTTTATTTATACATTTGATGGAAGATTGGTTTCAATGCCATCCAGGTGCTTTGTTATATTTTCTTCAATAAACGATAATTCCCCATCCTGATAGCTGACAATATGTATTGATGCATTCGCAGACCAGGGGATATTCTTGATATCCTTGGGCTCAAAATTGTGTGCACAACAACTTATGACACGGATAGGTGTTGCGTGGGTGGCGATACATACACATTTGCCAAGGTTTTCGTTGGCAATTTGTGTAACTGTATCTAAAACCCGCTTGAAAAAATCCTTAACAGATTCACCATTAGTGCATGTCGCCTCATAGAGATTATTTTGCCAGAGATTATAGTCATCGGCGTATAATCTGGAAAGAGATGAAAATGTTTTCTCCTGCCAGTCGCCACCATAAATTTCGTTTAATCCAGACAGTTTTACAACTTCCAGCCCACGCTTGCTTGCAATCGGCAATGCGGTATGAAAAGCACGGGAAAGTGTGCTTGAATATACCTTGTCTATATGGGTATCTTCAAGAAAACGAGATGCACATTCAGCCTGGAGAATCCCCAGGGGGGTCAACTTTGCATCACTTTGACCGGTAAAATAGCCATTTTCGTTTGATTCGCTATAGCCATGACGAATAAATATAAGTTTTGTTTCCATTAAAAAATCCTCGCTTGTCATAATCTGCATTGCAAGTATACCATTTATATATTATAATGTCAAATTCAGTATATGATTACAGGGGAAGATTTTCTGGCAAGAAACCCGGAAAGGTTGACAAAAAAACGAAAAAGTGCTATACTCAAAAGATAGTTTTACGGCAAAAAACAGATG
>JAZNAJ010000210.1:0-11993 GCA_045586445.1 Clostridia bacterium
TTATGGCTTTCGAGGATTTCAGGTATGGAATTTTGAGTCTGTCGGCAACTATGAAATAAATACCAAATGCAAATCCCAAAAATATGATTATATACCTCACTTCTCTCCACCTCCTGTTATTGGAATAAATCCTGCACAACCGTTTTTGCTGTGAAGGTGAAAGAACGGACAGAACGGTTCACGGGGATCCAACTGTACTGAGTTGGCTCCGGTCAAACATTTAGGACAAAGTTGTTCTTTATTTAATTCCATTCATATCACCTCCTGAATTCTATCGGTCTTGTGAGTTTCACCACAAAGGCTCCGCAAATGAATATCGCTGCAAAGTCAACGGCAAGTACAATCTTTCCGATTCCTGTGTGCATCAAAACCTCATACCAATCCTTGTTTAAGAAGTAAAGGATAGGGATTGTTGCCACAACCAACATTGCCATAATGATGAACTCCTTGCGAGGTTCTGCAAGCATCAGTTCAAGCTCTGTATTTACTGTCCTCACATCCGAAAGCTTTGTTACTATCGGAGTCAGTGTGCTTTTTAAGTTTCTGTCAGACTGACATTGAATAAGTGCATCGCACCATTCGTGAAACACATCATTGTCAATCTTTGTTTTTAGTCCTTCAATGGCTTTCACCACATCGGAGTCTATAAGTTTAAGCTGTACCAGAAAGTCGGTAAACACATTCTTGATTGGCGGATTGAGGTAATGCACATTTTCTTCTACTGCTGTTACGATATCCTCGTTTCGTATGTATGCCGAAGAGATAACCGAAAGAGCTGTTTCCAGCTCCTCCGATATATCTTTCTTAAAATGGCTTGCAGTCAGTTTCACATACCATATAGGCAAACACATCATTTCTATACCAAGTACGGGAATTAAAAAGACATTATCAAACAGTGAGGCAATAATTGCTCCTGCTATCGCAAAGACCGCACAGGCAATAAAAACGACAGGAATTTTATCTTCCCTGTCTGTCAGTCGCATTATTTCTGAGACTTCTTCAATCTGCCTTACAATGAACCTCTTTTTCTTTCTGTTCGTTGCTTCGTCAATCTGTGTTCGGATGCTTTGAGGCTTGTTGATAAAGTCACGGAACAGATCCGTAAATCGTAAATCAAGTAACCTGAACGCACCGACAATCAGTGCCATAAATGCGAAAATTCTTAAAGTCAGCATGCAATCGCCTCCCCTCTGATTATTTTGTCAAGAACAAGTTTCGGCATACCGTTTTCAGTGAGTCTCTTTTGAAGGCTCAAAGAAATCGGTGATACAAATTCATGATGGCCTTTTATGATGTACTTTCCTGATTCATCATATCGGTTTTCTGTGATGTTGTATCTGTAAATTGTTCTGAACACTCTCTTGCCATCCGGCATTATTTCGCATTCCATTATCTCCATCAGCTTTCTCTCACGGTTTTCAAGTTGTTTTGAGAATGCTATTATCGGGAATGCCTCTGTAACAAGGTCATACAGGACATTATCATCCATTGAGTATTTCCTCTTACAAAGTGTTGCCATTCTCCTGTATGTTGCTTCACAGGAATTGGAATGGATCGTTGTCAAAACCGGGTGTCCTGTTCGGCTTGCTTCTTGGGCAAGGAACGCTTCAGGTCCTCTCATCTCGCCTACGCAGATGTAATCTGGATTGAAACGCAATGCAAAGTCTAAGAGTACATCCTGATCTATGTTTTGCATTTCATTCTCTGACGGTCTTGTTAAGGTATGAATTACACTATTCTGCGCAATTCCGTCTATGTACTGAGCGAGTGCCAGCTCACGGCTTCCGCTTTCAATAGTGTAGATTCGTTTGTCCTTTGGCAAGGTTGTCAGTACCCATCCTGCAACTGTTGTTTTACCGCTTCCTGTTGCTCCGGCAACACATGTACTTACGCCATACCTGAATGTCTGTGACAGAAAGTCAAGCATCGGTGCTGTTGCCGTTTTAGCATCCACAAAATCCTTTTGAGAAAAGTTCTGAGGATTTACAATTCGTATTGATGCAGCCACACCAACATCGTCATCTACAAGCGGTGTTTTGATTGCAGATATACGAATGTTTTTTGAAAGCTGACCAAGTACAGCAGGAGATGCATTATCAAGCACCATTCCTGAATTATGAAGCATTCTTCGTACAACATTTATGGCATGTTGCGGTGACTCAAATCTTTCCTGAAGCTTTTCTTTTCTTCCGCCTGCACGATATATCTCTACATCGTTCCATGCGTTAATGTCTATTTCTTCTATCCCTGTTCCAAATATGTATTTCGTCAGGAACGAGAACTCAGCCATTTCCACATACAAGCGGTTAATAAGCTCGTCTTCGGTCATTCCGTCTGCCGTTACTCTGTTGTCTGCCAAATACTTCTGGATATAAAATTTAATCTGTTGCTTCACATCATCCTTTCGACTGTCTAATAGCAAGGATGCATATTTGCTTGAAATATACTCTTGCACTTCGTTTAATACACTTGGAAAGTCTTTGACCGTACTTGGCCCGAAGAATAAATCATGAGAACTACTCTGATTTATCATAGCTCGAATACCTCCTCCGCTATATCTTCGATAACTCTCCTAAACTCTTTTGATTCTCTTTTCGGAGGTGTTGGTCTTAATAACTCACCTGTTAGATACTGCTGTTCAACAATATCGCTATGGGGAATTGTAAAGGTTACCCCTCCCAAAATCTGCTCTATGTTTTCACCTGAGTGAATACTTCTTACATTGTTTGCGACCTTAAGCTGCTTGTCCGTCTTGAACTTACTGTCTGCTAAAAGCGGCAACTGTGAAGATAGATAGGATATTGATTTTAAATCACAGTTTATAAGTCTCAAGACTGTGTCCGATTCTATAAGTGCTACTGTTGAGAGAATGTCATCAGACAGATGGCTCGAACAATCCACAATGACATAGTCCACAATATCCTTTAATTCATCAAGGAATTCTACGGCCTGGACCTGTGTGTATTTCGGATACGAAAACACATTTTCGCCCTTCAGTAGTCCGATGATTGTGATATGCGGATTTTTCTTTATGGTTATGCTGTTTTGCAGTATAAGGGTTTCATTTATCTTTACTGCTGCCAATATACTGCCAAGCGATCTTTCATTCTCTATATCTGACGGAGGCACTAAAAGCGGAAGCGGAGGTGCATCAAAGTCACAAAGAACAAGTGCAACATCATAGCCCTTACTTGATACATAGCTCGCTATCTTTGCCGCTACGGTTGTCTTACCGCAGGAAGGTGAACCCCACACGGCAAGAATCTTACTGTCCCTCACCATTTTCTACCGCCTCACTTTCGCCTGATTCTCCTGTCTGTTCTGTGTTTTCCGTTGGTGCGGTCTCTTGTGCGTTGTTGAGTTCTTCCTGTTTCTTCAGGAATTCCTCTGCTGTCTTTCGGTTGCCACGATATACCAATGACATGTGTATAGTGCCGGATTTTTCAAGATCAGCAAGAAGCAAAGATTGTTTTTCCGATACTAAAAGTGTTACTGTACTCGGAAGCTCTCCTTCTTCTGTTACCGTTTCATCCACATCTGCACCTGATTTGTTTGTTGCAGCTATAACCTCAACAAACTGCAGTTCCAAAGGTACAATGGTCATACCTGTTTTCTGATAGTCAGGAGCAATAATTGATACAATATCTCCTGATTTCAGCTTGCCGGAAAGTCCTGTTGCAAAGGATTTAAGGGTAACTGAAATTGCTCGGTTTTTACCATTGAGTCCTGCAAGGTATGTTGTTTCCACATAGGGAGTGTCTGCAATCTTGGATTTTAAGACATTATCTCCCTTTGTCATATCTACACTTGCATATTTTCCGATTACCTCTTTATCATCCGATACAATGTTATCCGGCTGATTGATGCCTGACATCTTAACTTCGGATACCATATCCTTCGTTATCTCATCTCCGCTTTTAATATCCGCCATAACTCTTACCACCGTTACCGTTTTATCACCGGTATTTGATACAAGCGGCGAAACCACAAAGCAGATAATCAAAGCAAGAACAATGCAGGTTATGCCAAGCACCGTTCTATTCTTAAAATAATTCAGAAATTTCAAATTATCGCCTCCAATACTAATGTTCCTACATACCCTAATGTTAAAGACGGAATGAAGGGAAAGAGAGTATTCTCTTTCCCCTTTATCCGCCCAATTACTAAACTGCTGAAAATGAATATAAGGCATCCTGCCATGACAGTGCATAAGGCTTCATAAAACCCTAACAGGATTCCGAGAATCGCAATCACCTTGAAGTCGCCTCCGCCAATTCTGTCGGTTGCAACTGCGGCAATAAAAAAAGGGATTGCAATTGCAATTCCCCATAAATTCTCTAATCTGAAACCAAACGGAACAAGGCATAATAAAAGCACCTGATATATAACAGGTACCTCTTGTTTCCTTATATCCGTATAACTTGCCATAAGCAGTATGCCAAGAATGGCTATCCCTTTCATCAGTTCGAGTAGTTGAACATCTCCTGAATTTTCTGTGTCAAGGTAGGAAGCACTGTATCATCCATAAGTGCGTATAAACCTGCAAGAAGCAAGGCTCCGAGCACCACAGAAAGCAAAACAATAATCGCTGTGTCAACCGCACCCTGACCGCTGTTGTCGGTAAGTTTTGCTCTTACCCTTTCCCTTAAGGAAAGCATTTTCATTTTTAATTTCTTCATGGTTACATTTCCTCCAATCTCTTAGCATACTCATCAAGAACGGCTTTTTCGAGTTCCTGTCTCAGATCTTTGGTTATCGGGAAGCAAATATCGGCATACTCGCCACGCTTTGTTCTTCTGCAAGGCATGGATGCAAATCTGCCCTTTTCGCCTTCGATTACCTTGATGCCTTTTACAAGAAACTTATCATCAATAAGCACGCTCACATACGCCTTCAGCTTTTCTCCGCCTACAAACGATGTTACTCTTGCATTCAATTTCATGTGTCTCACCTCCCTTCATATGTATAGACTACATACCAATTTTGAAGGTATCGACCTGAATCTCTTCGTTTGTTTTAGGAGCATTGAGTTCAGCTTCTCTTTCAGGTGTTTTAGTCCTGCCGTATCCCATGTCAAGCCTTTCCCTGAAAGCCACAAATTCCGTCTCTTTTTCCTCTTTCGGTTCTTCGGCGATAACTTTCTCCTCTTCAACCGCTTCGGTCTGTTTAAGCTCAATTTTAGGCTCGGTAAAGCTATTCAGTTTTGTGAAGCCGGATGCGTTGATATAATGGAATTCACTCGATTCATCATCATACAGTTCAATAACATCGGATATAAACACTCCGGTTGATTCTAAGCCTTCAACTTTGTCAGGACCGTCAAATATATCGTAAATCTCTTCGGGAACTTCCGTTCCTACATTCCCATCGAATACGACTCTGTAATTACTGATATTCGGTTCTCCAAAGCCCTTTTCCTTAAGGTCACTGTAACTGACAAACCGCATTCTAAGATCTGTTTCCGGTTTTAACTGATAGATTCGGCAGTTCTTTGAAGTAACTGTTTCTTCGATATTCCCTTTCAAAAGATTGTTATATACATCGCTTTTCCACTCGACAGATATGCCGTTTTTCTGTGTCAAAAACTCTGCAACTTCATCTCTTTGGAACATGACATCGACCACAGCCTTATTATCCTTCACATACCCTACCTGATTGCCGTAATACTCTATTATTCCGTCTTTTGTGATACTAATCTTCATGTCAACACCTCCCTTTCCTTAGACTTCAGGTTGTCGTTTCCCTTCAAAACTATCAACTGTTTTATCAATGTGTTTGACAATACCATATTCGGAAAGTGCCAACTTATGCTGAGTTATAAGCTCCTCCGCATAGGTCGCAAAGTTAATATGCTGAAATACCGATTCAGGAAGTACCTCTTTGTATGTCCTTGCAAGCCAGTCCTTTGCAAATTCAATAATGGTTGATGGCTTTTCATACAATTCATATTCCTGCAAGGAGTTTGCAAGGGCAACGGCTTCATCAAGATTTGAAAAACCTATTCCCTCAAGCACAGCCATGTACTTTGCAAATTCGCCAGATTTCGACATATCACGCATACGATGTGCAAGTGAATTAAGCATACCTAATTGTGAAAGACCTGTTATACACATAGGCATATTGCACTCAATACTTTGAACTGCAAGCAGAACACATTCATCAAGGCTCTCAGCACCAAGTTCTCTTGCAAAACTTGCTTTTCTTTCCTTTGATGCAGGAAGGGACAACCATTTGCCATCGGCTGCTCTGCCTGTTTCACTTTTTGCGATGAGCAGCTTGAAGATGTATCCATCATTGATGAATTTCTCAGGAAACTCTCCGCCATCATAGACTGTAGAGTATTCATTGGGATTAAAAACAAAGTAACCGCTTTCGGTGTAAACTCCATTTTCCTTTTCCCTGATTGTTCTGCCAAGCTTTGTGTAATCAAGGAATTCCCATATCTCTTTACGAGCATCTCCAAGCCACTCAAGCAATCCGTTATCTGCATAATACCTGCCGAGCATTTCATCTTCGTCAATGTCGTATGTCAAATCACAGCAATGTAGGTTATACGCTGCATTAATTAAATCCTTTACCGACAAAACAAAAGGACCTTTCATAGCCATATATCCTTTGAAAAGTTCATGTTCATGTTTATCAAACCTGCTCATTACTTTTGCAAGATAGTTAAGCTCTTCAAGATCCACTTCTTTATTTCGGGCAAGGAATTCCCCTACTATATCTTTGTCGTACAGGATACATTCTGAAATTCTGCATACCTGACCATTGTCGGTTACTCTCGCTCTGCATAATGCATCCTTAATTTCAAATTCCGTTGCAGGAAGTTGCAGAGGCGCTCCTCTGTACTGCTTATACTCTTCTGATATATCCGGGCTTATAATTACAATATCCATCTTGAATTCTGATTTTTGTTCTGCCTCATGTACAATGTTATGCTTGAATTTCTTCTCCTTGACAAGGTATGTATTAAAGAATTTACCATTCAATTCTACATCAACCTCTGTCGGAGATTTCATGTCAATCTCAACTGTACTGTCAGAATTCGTGAATCCTAACATAAGTTCCCTGATATTTTCTCTGATTTCATCCTTGTTAATCACATTTGCATTCCTCCCATCTCTTGTTCAGTTTCTTCATCTATGTCCATCTGTTCTTCTTCATCCTCTACAGGTCTTACGGTTGCGAATATCTGACCGCCTTCGTTTGAAACTACTCCGTAAACTGTCATTTTACAATCCAGCCTATCACAAAGAGTTCTTCCAAGATTAGCCAGATTACATCTTTCAAGAATGCTTGTATCGAACTCTGTCGGGAGCTTCAGTTGCATATATTCTTTGGCATAGCTTTCATAATCGGAAGTATAGTGAGATAACTGATGCCTGTTTAGGTTATTCATTATTTCCTTTGCAGTATCTAAATCCTTACACTGCACGCTCTCCGATATAGCCTTGAATTTAAGTCTGTCATCCGGACTTAATGATTCATATATAAAAGCCACATCATTGAGCTTATCAAATATCTGTGTATCTCCGTATAACTCATCATCAAGCCAGGTCAGCGGCGATTGAAAGTCAAAGTATACGCAGTCTTCAATGCGTTTTTCACCAAGCGACTGTGCGATTTCATCCGCCTTTGCTCTGTCAATCGGTAGTCCTATCAGCACGGAATTTTTCTCAGCTTCAAAGGGTTCGGGATTGCCAGATTGGGCAACCTTCATGGTTATGAATCCGCCACCGACAGCTTGTATGTCCGGTTTAGGCAATGTCTTACCATCATACACTTCCGGCCAGTCATATCCAAGTCTTGCTACATAGTATCCATTTCTGAAAACTCCGCATTCTTCTTCTCTGAATTTAAGACCTACCTTTTCCAAGTCGAGCATGTTTAGCATCTCATCGCTCAACTCTTTCAGGTACGGCTCCATTTCATTTGCCTTCACCATTTCGCCCAGCTCACGGTCATTCGCTATACCAGCTACCACAACAAGTCCGTCAAGATCATATGTCATATTGATGAGGTCTTTTATGGAAACTCCATCCTCATACTCACCTGCTTCCTTTTGTGTTTCAAACAGGGCATTCAGACCGATGAGCTGATTCTCTGGCAATTTTTCAAGCCTTTGCGCAAAGAAGTTCATTTCTTCAATTGTCGGTGAATCAAGCCTTGTATCCATAAGTTCGGGAAGTCTTGGACAGCTTATTACACTTATCTGTATGTATTCTTCTCTGCCTATGGCTCTGGCTATCTGCATTGCATCTTCAATCTGACCTTCCGTTGCAGGAAGTTTCAAATTAGCATAATGATAGTCCGTACCGTGTAAGTTTTCAGTACAAAGTTCAATTACTAACTTGTCTTTTAACGCCATCGTTCACACCTCCTACATCGACATTTCGGGACCAGCTTCTTCAAGTTCAGGTTCCTCGGTCATCTTTTGTTCATCTGCCATTTTCTGTTCTTCAGCAAGTTCTGCTTCTGTGAGTTTTCGGCATGAATCTTCTCCATATGCTAAGGCAAGACCACTTCCACAGTCCCATCTTACATGGATATTTCCTGCATCATCTACATGGTCAACAGTTCCTCTGTCGCCGGGCATGAGTTTCGAATACGGATCAGGTCCCATATGCACAAGTTCGATTCTTGCTCCATTAGGATAACTTTCCCTTAAATAGTTTAATTCTTCACGACTTGGTTGAATCATCATTTCACATTACCTCCATTCTATATTCAGAATAGTCTTATCTGACCATTCTCATCAACTTTCAGTTCTATTTCTTCCTGCGGTATTTCTACCACTTGCGGTATTATTTCTTCTTGCTTACTCTCGACTGCTTTTGCCACATCTTCGATTGTCGTACCTTCTCTTAATGCCCACAATCCGACTATATAGGTCGGTGTGTACCAGATTGACCATTGCTCTCCTGTGAGCGAGTTTCCATGTATGATTTTTGCAGGTATTCCGTATAGGCTCAGTTGTAGGTATGCCATGTGTACACACTTGATATCTATATCGCATGCAGTTACAACAAGCTCCGTCTGGTAATTATGCTTATGGTATGCCATTGCGGCAGCCAAGCCTATTACAAGACCTCCTGAACCTACACACGGTTCGCATACTGATACGAATCCTCTTTCGCTTATAACCTCTTCTGTATCCCCTGCAAGGACTGCCCTTCCCATGAATTCACAGATGTGATTGGGAGTGAAGAACTGTCCTTTGTACTTGTTATGAAGCTCCAATCCGTGAAAGACTTCGCCAAGCACATCACGGGGTGTTCCGCTTGTTTCTACCTCATCAGTTAAGTTTCTGACTAGGGTTGCAAACAATTCAACCAGAGCATTTTGCTCTTCTTTGTTGTATTGGTTTATAAGTTCGAGGTACCGTTTTTCTCTGTCCTCGAAGTTTGCCAAATCTACCGAATTGCTTATCACTATGGCACTTATCTCTAACCAATCCTGAAAGATTTGGTATGCAGGATGTCTGTATGCAAGCTTCTGAATACCGCTTACAATTTCTCTGCCGTTTCGCAGGTACGATGGTGCTTTACTTGCCATATGAGTTCCTCCAAGACATACTAAAGGGCGCACCTTTCGATGCGCCCTTTGTATTTAAGTATCTCTCTATAAGTTCCTCTATGATGGCTTGTATTCTTGAGATTCGCTCATAGTATTGTTCGTCAGTCAGGTATATGGTGTCTGTCGTCATTAAGGTGTCCGGTTGCTCTTTTGTGGGATCCGCTTCCCACTTTGCATACAGGACTCCGTTTCCGTTAAAGGTGTACTCTGTTACCTCATTCTCTTTTGTTCGGGGATCCTCATACCATCCTTTGAATATGTATCCCTGTTTTTCAGGCACATATCCTGCAAGGTCAACCGTTTCGCCAAGTTTCCTTGTTATCGGTCTTATGTATGAGCCACCGTCACATGCGAATGTGAGTGTTCGTGTTCCTTTAAGTGTCCACTGAGCATACAAGGTTGTATCTTCCTCATATATCCATGTGTTATCGACAAGCTCACCGCCTTCAGGTTCTGTGAACCAACCTTCCCACTGATAGTCCGATGTGTGTTCGGGGATTGGGAGCCATTTGATTCTGCCTTTGTAGGTTTCTTTCTCAGGCTCCCCTACATATCCACCGTTTGCATCGAATGTTATGACATAATCTCTGATGTCTGCAATTACTTCGTCTTTGGTTGCACCGCATTTGCAGGTGTACCTGTTAATGGTTTCATTTGAGTTTTTGATGTCATCTTCCCAAATGTGTTTGTGAGTTGCTTCTGCCATGACACTCGATTGTATCATAAGTGCCAGGGCAAGAGTCATTAATAATACTTTCTTTTTCATCTAATAATTCCTCCTGATTTAAGTATTTCTGCCTCTTGGCAACTCAAACATACCACTAAACTCACCGAAAGTCTACGAAGGAATTCATTTTAGCTGAATTTTGTTGAAACTCAACTAAATCAGTCTATCCAATTTTCTGAATTGGACAGTGTTGTTGCCATATGGTCATTAGCTGCTTCGATTATATCGTAGAATGCCCAATGGCTGTTTGTCTTAAGGTCAGTGAATCTGTCAAGGACCTCAAGGTTCTTGTTAATGTAATCCTGATCTGCTGTTCTTCCGGTTACACGGTTTACAACAGTTACAACCTCTGCTCTTGTGATGTTAATGTCAGGCTTGAATGTACCGTCTACATATCCGTTAAGCCATTTCTTATTAGATGCGTAGCTGATATCCTTAATTGCCCAATACTTACCGTTAACATCCGTGTATTTAGAGGTAATCTCTTCATACTTAACTTCTTCGAAGATATCGAAGTATCTTACTGCCATTGCAGTGAACTCTGCTCTTGTTACAGGAGCTTCAGGTTTGAATGTACCATCGGTATAACCGTTGATCACATCATACTTTTCAAGGTAGCCAACATAAGTGTTATACCATGCATTTGCAGGAATATCCTTAAATGATGCCTTACCGGAAATTGTTTCACCTTTCTTATCTGCAACAAGTCTTGCAAAGATAGCCGCAGCTTCTGATCTTGTCATATCACCTTCCGGTCTGAATGTACCGTCAGTGTATCCCTTAACATAAGCTGTATGCTCTACTGCAGGAAGTACCACGATGCCCTTGTCATCAGTTTTTGCGGTTACTTCGTTCTTGTTCTTATCCTTAAGAACTACTGTGTAATCAGCTTTCGCTTTACCGCTTCTGTCGGTTACTGTAATTGTGTAGTAGTTGTTGTCTTTTACAAGGTCTTTGCCTGTCGGAAGAGTAAGTGTTACCTTATCTGTTGCAGTTGATTTGCTTACAGATACTGTCTTACCATCTTTGTCAACCACCTTAACATTTACAGTTGTGCTTGAGTAGCTTCCGCCACCGCCGCCACCGCCGGAGTATGATCCACCTCCGCCGCCACCGCCTGATGTCTTAACAGGAAGTGTTACGATACCGTTTGCATTTGTTGTACCGGATTTAGAAGTTGTCTTGTCGTTAATGGTTACGGATACATTTGCTTTCGGTTTGCCGTCTGCATCCTTAACGGTTACGGTTGTCTGATTTGCGGTTGTGAGTGTGTGAGTTTCAGGAAGTTTAACTGTAATCTTTCCGTCTTTTACAGTCACGAATGCATCAGTTATAATGCCCTTTGTATCATTTACAGTAACAACATATTTTGTTTCTGTAACCTCGCCGGGTTCGTCAATTTTACCGTCACCGTCATTGTCCTTGCCTTCCTCTTCTTTTGTATCTGTTACAGAAGAGTCGCCCTTATCGTCAGTGATATCTTCAGAAAGTGCCGGGAATACCACAACACCGTTTCTGTCGGTTACACCGTTTAAGGTCTTAGGCTCAACAACTGTTTCAGGTGCAGTTGCTTCTTCCTTGTTTTCAGGTTCAACAGCTTCACCCTCTGTTACTTCTTCATTTGCAGTTTCATCCTTTTCAGGTTCTGCAATTGTTTCAGTTACAGTTACCTTTACATCCTTTACAGGTG
>JAZNAJ010000211.1:0-3388 GCA_045586445.1 Clostridia bacterium
CATCAAGAGTCTTAATGAGGTTGATTTTTACAAAAAGCAGATGCGTATTGCACTACGCAACTGTGGTGTTATAAACCCAGAGGATATTGAAGAATATATCGGGGTTGATGGCTATCAGGCACTTGGCAAGGTTCTTACCGAGATGAGCCAAGAAAAAGTTATTGATATAATCAAAAAGTCAGGGCTTCGTGGCCGTGGCGGCGGTGGTTTCCCGACCGGTATGAAGTGGGAATTCACTTACAAAGCACAGGGCGATCAGAAGTATGTTGCATGTAATGCCGACGAGGGCGACCCAGGGGCATTTATGGACAGAAGTATCCTTGAGGGCGACCCGCATGCGGTTATTGAGGCAATGGCAATTGCCGGATATGCAGTTGGTGCAAATCAGGGCTATATATACATAAGAGCTGAGTACCCAATCGCTGTTAAACGCCTTGGGATTGCTATTGCACAGGCAAGGGAATATGGACTTCTTGGCAAGAATATATTTGATTCCGGCTTTGACTTTGACCTTGAAATAAGACTTGGTGCAGGTGCATTTGTTTGTGGCGAAGAAACTGCTCTTCTCACCTCCATTGAAGGTAAGCGTGGCGAACCTCGTCCAAGACCTCCGTTCCCCGCGGTTAAAGGTCTTTGGGGAAAGCCTACACTTCTTAATAATGTTGAAACCTATGCGAATATTACACAGATTATCTTAAATGGTGCTGAGTGGTTCCAGGGTATTGGAACCGAAAAAAGCAAGGGCACAAAGGTATTCGCTTTGGGTGGAAAAATTAACAATACAGGTCTTGTGGAAATTCCTATGGGAACAACACTCCGTGAGGTTATTGAAGATATAGGCGGCGGAATACCAGATGGCAAGAAGTTTAAAGCTGCACAAACAGGTGGCCCGTCAGGCGGTTGTATCCCCGCATATCTTATGGACACCCCCATTGACTATGATTCACTTATTCAGATAGGTTCAATGATGGGTTCAGGTGGTTTTATTGTTATGGATGAGGACAACTGTATGGTTGATATCGCCAAGTTCTTCCTTGAATTTACTGTTGATGAGTCCTGCGGCAAATGTACACCTTGCCGTGTTGGCACAAAAAGACTTTACGAATTGCTTGAAAAGATTACTTCGGGCAACGGAACGATGGAAGACCTTGACAAGATGGAGGAGCTTTGCTACAGCATAAAATCAACTGCTCTTTGTGGTCTTGGCCAGACAGCTCCAAACCCCGTTTTAAGTACACTTCGTTATTTCAGAGATGAATATGAAGCCCATGTTCGTGATAAGGTTTGTCCTGCTGGGGTTTGTAAGAATCTGGTTAAGTATTCAATAGACGCTGACAAGTGTAAGGGATGTAGTGCCTGCGCAAGAAAGTGTCCTGTTGGTGCGATTTCCGGTGAAATTAAATCACCATATACTATTGACGCAGACAAATGTATCAAATGCGGTGTTTGTATGGATACATGTAAGTTTGGCGCAATTGTGAAGAAATAAGGAAAGGGAGCGTGAACAACATGGAAATGGTTAATATAAAAATCAATGGTCAGAGCCTTAGCGTTCCGGCTGATTATACTGTTCTCGAAGCAGCACGAAGTGCCAATATCGAGATACCAACCCTTTGCTATCTGAAAGACATCAGCAAGACAGGTTCTTGCAGAATGTGTATAGTGGAGGTAGTGGGTGCAAGAAACCTTCAGGCGGCTTGCGTTTATCCGGTTTCGGAGGGCATGGAGGTTTTGACAAACACTCAAAAGGTAAGGGATGCAAGAAAAATCAATCTTGAACTTCTTCTTTCCAATCATGACCGCAAGTGTCTTACCTGTACACGCAATCAAAAGTGCGAGCTTCAACGCTTGGCTGATGACTTGGGTGTTACCGGCATAACATATGAGGGTGAAAGAAATGTTTATGAAATAGACGAGGTTTCACCATCAATTGTCAGAGATAACAACAAATGTATCCTTTGCCGTCGTTGTGTGAGTGCTTGTAAAACTATTCAGACAGTTTCGGTTATTGATGCAACTGAAAGAGGTTTCAAAACAACAATTGCATCACCTTTTAATAAGTCCCTTGGCGAAGTTCCTTGCGTAAATTGTGGCCAGTGTATCGTTGCTTGTCCCACAGGTGCTCTTCACGAAAAGGACAATACAAGTGATGTTTGGGCGGCTATCAATGACCCTGATAAGTATGTTGTTGTACAGACTGCTCCTGCGGTAAGAGCCGGCCTTGGTGAAGAATTTGGTTATCCCATTGGCACTGCAGTTACAGGCAAAATGGCGGCTGCACTCAGAAGAATGGGATTTGATGGCGTATTTGACACAGATACAGGTGCTGACCTTACCATTATGGAAGAGGGAACAGAGTTTATCGAAAGATTACAAAATGGCGGCAAACTTCCGATGATTACATCGTGCAGCCCTGGTTGGATTAAGTTCTGTGAACATAATTTCCCGGACTTCCTGGACAACCTTTCAAGCTGCAAATCACCACACCAGATGTTTGGTGCAATCCTCAAAACCTATTATGCTGACAAGATGGGCATTGACCCTGAAAAGATGTTTGTTGTTTCGGTTATGCCTTGTGTTGCTAAAAAGTTTGAATCGGCTCGCCCCGAAATGGAAGTTAATAGCCTTCGCGATGTTGATGCGGTTATCTCAACTCGCGAACTTGCAAAGATGATTAAAGAATCGGGTATTATTTTCAACAAGCTCCCCGATGAAAAGTTTGACAATCCATTCGAGGAAGCCAGCGGTGCCGGAGTTATCTTTGGTGCAACGGGTGGTGTTATGGAAGCTGCTCTCAGAACTGTAGTTGAAGTTTTGGAAGGCAAGACTCTTGATAAACTTGATTTTGAGGTTGTAAGAGGTACCGAGGGTATCAAGGAGGCAAGCCTTACTGTTGCAGGTACAGAAGTTAAGATTGCGGTTGTCAGCGGTCTTGGTAATGCACGAAAGCTCCTCAACGATATAAGAGCCGGCAAGGCAAACTATCACTTTATCGAGGTTATGGCGTGCCCCGGCGGTTGTGTAACCGGTGGCGGACAGCCTATCGTTGATGCAAGAACCCGCATGGATGTTGATGTAAAGGCACTTCGTGCATCTGCTCTTTACAGCGAAGATAAAAATCTTCCCATCCGCAAGAGCCACGAAAACCCTGACATCAAGCTTCTCTATTCTGAATTCCTTGAAAAACCGGGTAGCCACAAGGCTCACGAGTTACTCCACACACATTATACAGAAAGACCTAAATTTTAATAAAAAATATCCGACCGCAGATTTAAGCGGTCGGATATTTTTTTATATTATCTATTATTAAATATTCTTAAACTTTTCTTCAATATATGCCTTAACCGACATAGGTGTTGCCTTGCCCTTTAAAGCACGGTTTGCCTGA
>JAZNAJ010000212.1:0-2635 GCA_045586445.1 Clostridia bacterium
AAAAATTTCTCCATAGCCCATATTTGTTTGTTATTTTCAAATATATGGCTCAAATTCCAAAATGTTTACAGAGGGAAAACTTTGCAAATAAAAACTTTGCAAAAGCTATTGAAATTATACTTCCTTTGATGTATAATGACACTAGTATATTATGTACTATTGGGAATAAATATATTATGGGATATTAGCTTTGCAGAATATCTGACGGATAGGTGAAAGAATTGTTTTTAATGTTGATTAACATAATTCAAATTATTTTGTTTGTCATTGGATGTTATTATTTTGCGGTGGCGTTATTTTCTTTTGGTAAGTTCGAAAAGGCCCCCAAAACCACAAAGACAAACACCTTTGCTTTGCTTATTGCGGCACATAACGAGGAAGCGGTCATAGGTCAGCTTGTTGAAAGCCTTAATTCGCTTGATTATCCAAAATCCAAGTTCAGGGTTTTTGTGGTTGCCGACAACTGTACCGACAAAACAGCGCAAATTGCCCAAAACGAAGGGGCTGTGGTGTGGCAAAGGCAAGATGCCATGCACCGTGGCAAAGGGTATGCAATGGAGTTTGCATTCAAAAAGATATTTGCACTGGAAGATGATTTTGAATACATTTGTGTTTTTGATGCGGATAATCTGGTCAAACCTGATTTTCTGCAAAAGATGAATGATAAAATTAATCAGGGATACCGTGCGGTACAGGGTTATCTTGACAGTAAAAACCCAAGTGATAATTGGCTTACATTTTCGTATTCGTTATGGTATTGGATAAATAATCGTATGTCGCAGCTTGCACGAGGCAATTTGAACCTTGGCTGCCGTCTTGGTGGTACGGGGTTTGCAGTGGCAACCGAGCTTATCAGGGAATATGGTTGGGGTGCTACCTGTCTTGCCGAGGATACAGAGTTCACACTGAAACTTGCTATGAATGATATAAAGGTGGGTTGGTCGCACGAGGCGGTTGTGTATGACGAAAAGCCACGGCTTCTTGGTACATCAATTCACCAACGGGAAAGGTGGATGCAGGGACTTTCGGAGGTGGCTACCGAATATGTTAAACCTCTTGTTAAAAAGGTCTTTAAGGATAAGTCAACATCAGCGTTTCATATGTTGATGAACTTCTGGGGAGATACCCTCTATCCTGTGTCGGTTATATTTTTTTGGGCAGTTTATTTAATTATGATTTTCATCGAAAAATCAAGTCTTTTGTATGTCCTTTTTTGCGACTTTTGGAATTCACCTGCAAAGCTCTTGCTTTTGACCATATTTGTATGGGGGAATTTGGTGCTGATGCTTGTGGGACTTTACACCGACCAAAAACTGGATAGAAGTATTATGAAAAACTCATTTGGGTTTTTGGTGTATATCATATCCTGGATACCGGTTGGGATAATGGGATATTTAAAGCGTGATGAAAAGGAATGGTTTCATACGCCACATTCCCGAAAGGATAATTAAATTCACAGAAGACAGAATGGAGAATTGATATGGATATTTTTATTGAAGAAATGGTTAAAAAGAAGAAGTCATCAACGGACAGCCTTTGCCTTTTTGGGGTTGTAGCATTTTGCGTATTTTTGTCGGCAGTTTTGTTTACCGTGGTTATACCTGCATTTCCGCAGTTGTCATCAATAGTAATGTTGGTGATTTTGGCAATTGTTTATATCACTTATATTTTGGCGGCAAAGTTTAATTTGGAGTATGAATATGCCTTGGTTAATTCAGAAATGGATGTTGACAAGATTGAGGGCAAAAAAAGAAGAAAAAGTCTGGCAACAGTAAACCTTCGTGGACTTGAATTTTTTGGAAACAAAACAAGTCCTGAATTTGACAGTTGTTTAAAGAATCCCGGGATAAAGAAGATATATGCTTGCCGTGATAAGTCGGCAGACGATGTTTATTTTGTGGTATTCAATGACGGGGCAGAGAAAAAAATGCTTATTTTTTCGCCCAGTGATAAGATTATCTCGGTTATTGAAAAACTTAATCCAAAAAGAGTGGCAATATGACAAGTTGTGGGATTGATATAATTGAAATTAAAAGGGTTGAAAAGGCGATAGTCGACAATCCCGGTTTTTTGAATAAAGTTTTTACTGAAGAGGAACTTTTATACTATACCCAAAACAACAAAAAGGTGCAGTCGCTGGCGGGCTTTTTTGCTGCAAAAGAGGCGTTTTCCAAGTATATGGGTACAGGGATATTGAAGTTTAGCCTTAAAGATATTTCAGTAGGGCATAACGACCTTGGTGCCCCTTATATCTCATTTAAGGGTGTTCGTCAGGAGGTGTCGCTGAGTATATCACATAACGATACTACTGCTACTGCTATAGTTTGCGGCAACGGTCAGGTTGATTACCAGGATATGGTTATGGAAGAAATGCGCCGGCTTGTACCAAAGCATAGTGAAACTATAAACAAAGGCGATTGCGGTAAGGTCTTGGTTATTGCAGGGAGTCAGGGTATGACGGGTGCGGCTGTTCTTTCGGCGTATTCAGCACTCAGAGCGGGTGCGGGACTTGTTACATTAGCGACGGCAGAGTCAGAACGGGCAATTGCCGCAAGTTTTTATCCTGAAATTATGACCAAAGGTTTGCCATCAAGGAATGGCGCAATTTGCGAGAATACTATGGGCGAAATACTGA
>JAZNAJ010000213.1:0-3423 GCA_045586445.1 Clostridia bacterium
AGGATAATAAGGGTTGCAATATCCGCAAGGCTGTAACCCGTAGCCTTGGAAAGGAAGGGAACAGTTCTTGAAGAACGCGGATTAACCTCGATAATAAATACATTATCGTCTTTATCAACTATAAACTGGATGTTATACAGACCAATGATGCCTATACCCAAACCAAGCTGCTTTGCGTATTTCAAAATTGTCTTTTTTACCTTGGCAGAAATGCTGAAAGAGGGATATACACTAATCGAATCGCCGCTGTGAATACCTGTTCGTTCAACAAGCTCCATAATACCGGGAACAAAGACATCTTTTCCGTCGCAAATGGCGTCAATTTCAACTTCTTTACCAACAATGTATTTGTCGACCAAAACAGGCTTGTCCTCGTCAATTTCAACCGCTGTTTTCAAGTAATGGCGAAGTGCACCCTCGTTGGCAACAATCTGCATTGCTCTGCCGCCAAGAACAAAACTTGGGCGAACAAGTACGGGATAACCGATTTCTTCGGCAGCCTTTACACCATCCTTAATTTTGGTTACTGCCTTACCCTTTGGCTGAGGAATACCAAGTTTTTTAAGAACTTTTTCAAAAGCATCACGATTTTCCGCTTTATCAATTGCCTCACAGTCAGTACCAATAATCTTAACACCACGGTCAGTGAGTGGCTGGGCAAGATTGATTGCAGTTTGACCCCCAAGAGATGCGATTGTTCCATCAGGATTTTCAAAAAGGATAATATTCATAGCATCCTCGGTGGTAAGTGGTTCAAAATAAAGTTTATCAGCAGTTGTGTAGTCGGTAGAAACAGTTTCAGGGTTGTTGTTTATTATAATTGCCTCATAACCTGCCTCTTTGATTGTTGTAACTGCGTGAACGGTGGAATAGTCAAATTCTACACCCCGACCAATACGGATGGGCCCGGCACCAAGAACAACAACCTTCTTTTTGTCGGTAATCCGTGAATCGCCTGTGCCTGTGTAAGTTGAGTAAAAGTAGGGTATATATGCCCCTGTATGGCAAGTATCAACCATTTTGTATACGGGCATAATTTTGTGCTTTCTTCTCATTTCAAAAACATGAAGTTCAGGCTCGTTCCAAAGCTTTGCAATAAAGGCGTCGCTGAATCCCATAACTTTGGCGTCCTTTAATGTTACTGCATCATTGGGGTTAGCTTTGATAACTTTTTCAAAATCACAAATCTTTTTGATTGTGTCAAGAAAGTACGCAGTAATTTTTGTGATTTCGTGAAGTTCGTCAACAGTTTTGCCAAGTCGAAGAAGTTGTGCGACAGCATAGATTGTATCATCACGGAATTCGGTAATATATTCAAGAAGCTCTGCTTCTGACATATTTTCAAACTTAGCCATCCAAAGGTGATTTACACCTGTTTCAAGTGAACGCACGGATTTAAGCATACATTCTTCCAAGGTTGAACCTATTCCCATAACCTCGCCTGTGGCTTTCATTTGAGTTCCAAGTTTGTTGGTCGCAGAAGCAAATTTGTCGAACGGAAATCTTGGGAATTTTGCAACAATATAGTCAAGACGAGGCTCAAAGGCAGCGTTTGTGTTTGCAATTGCAATTTCCTCCAAAGCCATACCAACAGCAATCTTTGCTGTAACTCTTGCGATTGGGTATCCACTCGCTTTTGATGCAAGGGCAGAAGAACGGGAAACTCTGGGATTTACTTCGATAAGATAGTACTCAGATGTGGTGGGATTAAGCGCAAACTGAACATTACAACCGCCCTCAATCTTGAGTTCACGGATAATTTTAATTGCACTATCGTTAAGCATCTTAAGGTCATGTTCGTTAAGTGTAAGGATAGGTGCAACAACAATCGAGTCGCCTGTGTGAACACCGACCGGGTCAATATTTTCCATTCCGCAGATGGTTATTGCAGTATCATTGGAATCGCGCATAACCTCAAATTCGATTTCTTTGTAACCTTTAACACTCTTTTCAACAAGAACCTGAGAAACCGGAGATAGTTTAAACGCATTTGTACCAATTTCAACAAGCTCGTCCTCATTATAAGCAAATCCGCCACCTGTTCCGCCCAGGGTAAACGCAGGGCGAAGTACAACCGGATAACCAATTCTTTCAGCTGCGGCTTTTGCTTCTTCAAGATTATATGTAATCTCAGAGGGAATAACCGGCTCGCCTATTGAAAGACACATTTCCTTAAACAATTCACGGTCTTCGGCTCTTTCAATACTTTCGCTTTTTGTACCAAGGAGTTCAACGCCACATTCTTTAAGAATGCCCTTCTTTTCAAGCTGCATAGCAAGGTTAAGACCCGTTTGCCCACCAATACCGGGAACAATTGCATCAGGTCTTTCGTATCGAATAATACGAGCAATGTATTCAAGAGTAAGAGGCTCCATATACACCTTGTCTGCAATAGTGGTATCAGTCATAATAGTTGCCGGGTTTGAATTTGCAAGAACAACCTCATAACCTTCTTCTTTGAGAGCAAGGCAAGCCTGAGTGCCTGCATAGTCAAACTCTGCAGCCTGACCTATTACAATAGGACCCGAGCCTATGATAAGTACCTTTTTGATGTCTGTTCTTTTAGCCATTTATATTTCCTCCTAATAGTATATTTTTATCTTTCCAAACGACCTCACCATTAAACATAGTGAGTAAACACTTTCCAAAAACCTTGTTGCCGATAAAGGGCGAACTTTTGCCTTTTGACAAAAAGTCTTCTTGGCAGATGGTATATGCATCGTCAAGGTCAAATACTGTAATACAAGCCGGTAACCCGTCTTTAATTTCGGCACCGCAATTAAATCGTTGTCGAGGGTTGTCTGTAAGCAGTGCCATAAGTTTTTCAAGTGAAATTATATTCGTTTTAACCAAGTTCGTGTAAAGTACAGGGAAAGCCGTTTCTATGCCAACAATACCCATAAGACTTTTTTCCAGACCGCGACTCTTTTCCTCGGCGGAATGGGGGGCATGGTCGGTTGCAATCATATCAATTGTACCATCTTTGATACCCTCAATGAGTGCAAGTCGGTCGCTTTCGCTTCTAAGCGGTGGATTCATTTTAAAGCATCCATCCTCCTGCAAATCTTTATCACACAGCACCAGATAATGTGGTGCTGTTTCGCAGGTTATATCAAGACCTTCATTTTTTGCGGTTCTTATAAGTTCAACGCTTTCTTTTGTGGATATATGGCAAACATGATATTTGCATCCGGTTTTTCTTACAAGATCAATATCTCGCTTTATCTGTCCCCATTCACTTTCGGAACATATGCCACGATGGTTATGTTCTTTTGCATATTCGCCATCATGGATATATCCGCCATTGAGCAGACTATTATCTTCGCAATGAGCAGTAATAATTTTGTTCAGCTGCTTTGCTTTTTTCATAGCAGTTTCCATTATCAATGGATTTTGAACGCCCTTGCCATCATCAGAAAAACC